>NZ_JBMQOC010000105.1:0-96822 GCF_053550995.1 Parapedobacter sp. | reverse complement strand
GGATTGCTTGTCAATACGTTGAATATCGAATCCGATTACACCGACCCCAGGGTGGATTACACACCCGGTACGGATCTGACCAGCAGCTACCGCCTGCAATACGCCGAAATCCCGATAACCATTAAACTGAAAAGCACCATGCGCTATTTCCGCAGCTATTACGGTCAATTTGGTTTCACCGGGGGCGTGAAACTCAATGCAAAGGAAAAACGGCCGGACAGCTCCACGCGGACATCGATGGGCGACGATGCCGATTTTTTCAGGCTGGCCCTGCAGATCGGCGGCGGTGTGGAATGGCAGCTCGACCACAACATGGTGATGGTAACCGGATTGAGCTTCAACAATGGCTTTACACGGGCCATCAAGGCGGGTGAACCCCGCAATTCGTACGTGGCATTTAATTTCGGCATCTTTTTCTGACCCATAACCGACAACTGCAAAGAACCCATGATCATCGCGCTAGCTCAACTTAACTACCACATCGGCAACTTTGACCGGAACACCGCAGCCATCACCGACGCCATCGATACCGCAAAGGCCAAGGGTGCCGACCTGATCGTATTCGCTGAACTGGCCATCGGCGGCTACCCCGCCAAGGATTTATTGCGTTCACCGGCATTTCTATCAAATTGCGAGTCGGCGGCCGCCAAAATTGCCAGCCATTGCAAAGATATCGCCTGCATCATCGGTTCGCCTGTCCGCAACACGAGTGGAAAGGGTAAACCGCTGCACAATGCAGCGTTGTTCATCCAAGGGGGGCGTGTGCAGCAAGTGGTCTGCAAAGGCCTGCTTCCTGACTATGATGTATTCGATGAATACCGCTATTTCCAGCCAGCCGAAGCCTTTGGCTGCGTAAACTATGGTGGCAAGAAAATCGCGCTGACCATCTGCGAGGATCTGTGGAACATTGCTTCACCTCAATTGTACCGCCGGAACCCCATGGATACGCTGGCGGAGGAACATCCTGACTTCATTATCAATATCGCTGCGTCGCCGTTTTCGTACAACCACCTCAACGCGCGGTTGGAGGTATTGCGGGCTCATGCCAAAGACAACGCAATGCCCTTGTTATACCTCAACCAGGTAGGCGCTCACGCGGACATCATTTTCGATGGCAGGTCTATCGTCCTCTCGCCCACGGGAGAACTGGTTGATATGATGGCCTCTTTCGCCGAAGCGATCAACTACTATGAAATAGGCGACAACGGCGTCAACCCACTACAGCCGGCAGATGCCGTCCACCATCCGCTGGATACACCGTTGATCCATCAGGCGCTCTTGCTCGGCATCCGTGACTATTTCGGAAAATCGGGCTTCCATAAAGCCGTCGTCGGACTGTCGGGGGGCATCGATTCGGCGGTGGTAGCAGCGCTGGCATGCGAAGCCCTGGGCCCCGAAAATGTCATGGCCGTACTGATGCCTTCGGTGTATTCGAGCGACCATTCCATTACCGATGCATTGGCTTTGGTGCACAACACGGGTTGCCAGCACGAAATCATCCCCATACAACCCATGGCTGAAGCCTTTGCGGACGGCTTGGGCACAGCATTCGAGGGATTGGCGGCGGATGTAACCGAAGAAAATATCCAGGCCCGTATCCGGGGCACGCTGTTGATGGCCTTTTCCAATAAATTGGGGCATATCCTGCTGAATACGTCGAATAAAAGCGAAGCTGCCGTGGGGTACGGCACCTTGTACGGCGATATGGCCGGTGCGCTGGGCGTCATTGGCGATGTTTATAAAACGCAGGTCTACCATTTGGCGGGCTACCTTAACCGCCATGGGGAAGTTATCCCCCAGCACACGATTACCAAGCCCCCTTCTGCCGAATTAAGGCCGGGCCAGAAAGATAGCGACTCCCTTCCCGACTATGAGCTATTGGACGCCGTGCTCTTCCAATACATCGAGAACGAAAAGAGTGCATCACAGATCGTTGCCCTCGGATTCGAAGAAGCGTTGGTACACCGGGTGCTGCGTTTGGTCAACAGAGCCGAATTTAAGCGTTTCCAAGCGCCGCCCGTATTGCGGGTGAGCAGCAAAGCGTTCGGCGCGGGACGGACCATGCCGCTGGTAGCGATGTATCCATTGTGACCCTAGCGGCTGCACCCCTATCCAATTAAACCATCGGGGCCGGGCGTTGTCTAACCTTTATAAACAAATTTTCAGGAGACTGTAGCCATGAAAAAATTCATTCTATATTTCGTCCCCCTGATGGTGTTGGCATCCTGTTCGGCCTATCAATACCATACCACAAAAATACAAAGCACCGACTTTTCACGCTACCAGACCTACGGCTGGCTGCCACCGGTGGATTCGTTGTCTAAATCGTATTTCGACAATGATATTGCCAACGCCAATATCTTGGAGACAGCCAACCGGGAGTTGGAAGCGCGTGGGTTGACATATAGTAAGGACGACCCCGATTTACTATTCCGCTACATCGCGATTGTCAATAACAAAAGCCGACCGCTTTACGGCGGGTACCCGTACGGCGCGTGGGGCATGTGGGGATACCATCCGTGGATGTGGGGGCCCCGTTGGGGGTATTACGGCTACGGCTGGAACCGGTCCATTGGAGAAGAACGCTACCGTGCTGGCCACATCATTATCGAAGCACGCGACCGGCAGTCCAACACCGTTATCTGGCAAGCTCGCGGCAGCGGACAGGTACGTTCGCCTGAAGAAGCGATCAATAAATTACCTGAAATCGTTACGGGTGTAATGGATCAATTTCCGTTAGGCAAAGGCAGGGAAAAGTAGTGGATGGGGTAGAAAAACCGTACATCTAACATCAGATCGACGGCCTTAGTGTCAGGTAAAACGGCACTTCCTCATGTTGTTTCGAATCCTCCAAAATAAGGCGGGCAGCCGTCTCCCCCATTTGCTTGAAATCGGTGGAAATGGTGGTAATCCCGTCGAGGATGAATTTTTTCAGGGGCGTCTCATTATAGGAAATGATTCCCACGTCCTTGCCTATTTTCAGCTTGAGCGAAATCACACGATCGAGCAATTTCACCAAATCGTCTTCCATCAAGTTTATATATATCTCGCCTGATGATATGGGTTCTTCCGATATATCACTCACCAACAGGTGGTTAAAGGCATATTGCTGGCAGAAACGGTAGAACCCCTTGATGATGCCCTTTGGAAAATAACTTTTGTCGGGAAAAATCAACTTTAACGTATGGTACTTGCTCAATTGTTCTTTGGCCTGTTCCAACGCTTCGTAGATATCTTTTTCGAAATTTTCATATACGGCCGCATATTCACCACCAACCCCCGGCACCAACTTATCAACGAGCACCAGTTTATCCTTGGGAATGCTGTTGATTATTTCTCCGGCCTTATCCCGTGCCTCGATAAAGTGTGGAATAATAACGTAATGGGTATAGTTCTGCTTCAGGTTCTCGAGCAGTTTACGGAAGAGTGACAGATCGTTATTATATACATAGAAATCGACAGAAGCGTCGGCGCCGATGGCATCCACAAAAGCATCGTATACGATTTTCTTGTGTGCACTCAGCTTATTAAAAAACAAGACGATTTGCAATTTCCGCTTGAAATTTGCGTCCGCTATGTAATAGCCCTTCCCTGGTACCGATCCCAGCACGCCGAGTTGTTTGAGGTGCTTGTACCCTTTCTCAGCGGTATCGCGCGATATTTCCAATACGTAACTCAGCTCATTGATGGAAGGGAGCATATCACCCTTTTTTATCTTCCCGTTTTCAATGGCGTTGATGACCGCATTTGCCAACTGCTGGTACTTGGGTGTGGCGGAGTACTCGTTGATATATATATGTTCGAACACAGATACGGGTTTCATGCTTGCATTTTTTTTATACCCGGCGCTAAAAGTAAGCGGATAAATCGATATAACGGCGATATTATCGTCATTTTTATATTACAGCAACTACAAGGCTGGCTACGGTAACGCGTTACGGCAAATAAAACACCTCGGTAAGGGGAATGCTCACCGGCGAATTATCGGCGTTGGTTTCCATCAAATCGGCCATATAAGCCCACCAACGCTGCACAATGGGATGGCTACCCATATCCTGCGATGACTGGTCTCCCTCCTGCCCCTGCACGGCAAAAAGCGTGTGGGTCTCTTCATCCAAAAAAATGGAATAGTCACAAACACCGTTTTCCTTCAACAACGCGGCTAATTCCGGCCAGATGGCGTCATGGCGTCTTTTGTATTCCGCCTGGCAACCCGCCATCAGTTTCATTTTAAAAGCTATCCGTTGCATCGTATAAGTTCATCGTTAATTTAACCGATGTTGCCGTTGGCCAGCAGGCCCACAGGTCATAACCGTTACCGGCTACGTATGATATTGACCTCTCTGGGTGCAGCAATCTCTGATACGACCTTGCCGTTTTTGTCTTTCCGGTGGCTAACGCGTATCACCCCATAAGGCGTGGGGTAGGTCCCTTCGGCATACTCCAGGTCGCCTAGGTGCGGATCGACCAGAATCGTCTTACTTCCCGGGGCTACCACTTTTATGCCCAAAACATGCTCCGTGAGCCACGAGGTAGGGCCCGATGCCCATCCATGGCACAAACTATGGCGAAATCCTACGTAACAATAGGCACCGTAGTCGCCATGGATATCTTTTTTACCGGCAGGCAGGAGCTCATCTATCCGGGCAGCATTCGGCAACCATTCCATATTGAAATCTTCCCAGAAGGTGGTTGCACCCAAATCGAGCATGGCTCCCCAGTAGTTGCGGATCACATCCAATGCACCCCCATAATTGCCCGCTTTGGCCATGGCCTGCAGCATATAGTAGCCATAAAACGTAGAGAAATTCTTCGCACCGCCTACCGCCAACACTTCGTCATTGGCTTCCTCGGGGTCTACCATACCCGTCAGTGCCATGAGCGCCGCCGCTTGCTTCGAGTGGCCCATTGGCGGGGTATATTTTTTCAACCGTTTCACGGCTTCATCGGCTATGCGACGCGTTTCCTTATCGCCCATGATTTCGCTTAATTTGGCGGCTGTCGATAATGACCAGATGCTCATCGCCTGCAGGCCGGCATGTACAGCGGCTTCATCTTCGCTGGATGGCCAATCGAGGAACCGGTTGCCGTCCATCTGTTCTTTCCCATCGGCGCCGATCTTAGAAACGATCTGTTTGACCAAACCAGCGAGATAAGGTTGCTGTTCCTTGAGATAGGCCAAGTCGCCGTGATGCAGATACCAGTCGTGATGGAGGATAATCCACCACATGGAGTAGGTGCTGATACCGCTCATCCAGCCCGGCAGGGGCGTCACATCCCGAGCTAAATCCAAGCTTTTGGGCACCACTTCATTATAGCCAAACACCGTATTTACCGTCGCCACTTCGGGATGTAGGTCACCCACCCACACGAGGCGGTCACGCTTGATGCCATCCCAAAGGTAGTCCTGCATATTGAGATGGACGGTATACGCACCGGTCTTCCAGATTTCGTTCAGCCGTTCATCGCTGCTGTTGAATGAGCCCAGGTAAGGAATATCGCGATAGGTGAAAATTGCCCTAACTTCTTTCAGGTGCAGTTCGGCATCGGGGTCGAGCAAATCGATGCGAACAAAGCGGAAACCACTTTCGCCCACCTGGATTTTCCCCAACCAAGGCACTTGGATGTTCATATCACGAATGGCGTGGTCATTTGTAGCGCCCTTTTCGCCGATTTCGGCCATCGCCTCATTTGCCGACTCACCAAAACGGACACGGATGTTGCGCGGGACGTTACCCGGCGACCACATGCCGGTAACGATTTCCAGCCCACCATGCAGTTCTTTGCCGAAATCGAGCAATATGCTCGATGATTCATTCCCCTCGTTCTTGAGCACACAGATGCTGGCATTGGTAAGATCGGCCTGCCCATTGCCGGGCTTAAGCAGTTGCTCGGTATTGGATACGGTGCCCGTGTGCCAGAGAACCTTTACAGGCGACACAAAAGTCCGTACGATCTCCGTTTCGCCTTCTGCGAAACAGGGAACTATAAATTGCCATAAAAAAAATACAGTTGAAAAGATGTACAGTCGCTTCATTAGACGTTAGCTTACAATTAAATTAACCAACGCAAGATAAGTAGGATTCAAGTAATCCCCATCCTGTGCTTACCCGATGGCAGCGATGTTGTTGGGCTGGTGGAAATCCGTCAGCGCATGTCGACCGTGATTCGATAGCTGCCGCCCGTGAGCGGTGGCAAGGCCGACAAACCATCCGTACCCTTAACGCGTACGGACTCACCATTGATGGTCATTGCGGGGCGCTTCTTACCTGCATAAGGAAGCTCCACTTGGGCCGTGGTGTTTCCGGGCACGGTCAGCTCGAGTGTATAGGTGTCGTTATCCTGTCGACATGAAAGCCGCACGCTTCCCCTGATGGTTGGCACAACCGCGGTAGCCCACGCCAGCGAACCGATTTGCGGCCGTACGCGGAAGACCCGCCAACCCGGCTCCAACGGCTCCACCCCCATGAGTTTGCGCGGAATGGTGTTGGCGGGAACCGCACCCCATGCATGGTTCCAATCTTGGTTGGGTTTGTACTTATTATCCCATGCTTCCATGGTAATGGTACTTCCAGCCCGGATCATGTTATACCAACTGCGGTCATCCTGCGAAGTAAGTAACGACAAACCATAGTTAGCATCCCCCGCCTCATAAATAGCATCCATCAGGAACTGGCTCCCGTACACGCTGCACGCCAGCCCGCGTGAGCGGATGAATGCCGCCACACGATCGGCCTTGCCATCGGGGACCAGCCCAAATGCCAATGCCATCATATTGGTATGCAAAGAAGCATGGTCGGTATCCGGCCCATCGCGATAGGCACCCGAGCGGTTATCCCATAACAAGGATTGGAAGGCGCGGTACGTTTCCGCGGCCTTCTCAGAAAACGCCTCAGCATCGGCTCCCCGCCCCAGGGCTTCCGCTAGCTTGGCCATGTCGTGCAAGGCTTTGTAATGGAACGCATTCACCACCGCATTATAATCGGTGAAGACAAATCCATCCGTCTCCCCATTGCCGACCATGCCGAAACCGCCGGTGTGTGGCCAGTCCACGATATCGCGTAAAGATTCACCCCGGTAATGGACCGCCTCCATCAACTGCGGCGTTTGTTTGCCCTTACGGGTGCTGATAAAGCCATTGGCCTCGCGTAGCGGCAACAACAACTTGGCCTTCAAATCGTCGTAATGCTGTCGGACCGAGCGCAGATCGCCGGTGTACAGATAGTCATTATAGGCCATCAGCACCGATTGCAGAATCCATTCCGTAGGCCACGTTGCGTGGTGGAGCAGATATTCATGCGACCGGCGCGCCATCGTGTATTCCTTATCCACACTGTAATGGCCGAGTTGATTAATATAAGCATCTGCCTCATACGGGATGCGCTCGCGGTCGCCATCTACGTAGATACCAGCAAACGAGGTTGCTTTGATGCTGTATTTACAAAGTTCCCATACGGCATTCAACACCGAATCGGAACTCTCAAAGTGGGAGGCAAAATCGTCGAATGGATAATGGACGGTAGCGCGGACGATATCGCCGGTTTCCATTTTGCCGGCATACCCTTCCAGTGCGACGTAGCGGAACGGCATCACTTCCCCGATATATGCGGGCATTTTGACTGCTTGCCGGCCCGTATTTCGCTTATCGGGCACAAATTGCAGCCGATACGTATGCCGTCCACGCTGCAAGGCAAGCCGGTATTCGGCGTAGCGGATGGTCCCACCCGGTCTGCGGTTGATGGTGCCATCGGCGTTTACCGCCTCACCGAGCCTTACCGTGACGGTGTCCGCATCCACAGATGTCAGCGTAAGCCGCAGTTGACCAAAGGACGCCTTTCCAAAGTCGGCCTGTATTTCGTTTGGAAGCACCGAAAGCCGTTGGGGCCACTCATCGGTTTTCTGCAACGGGTAGAAAGCGGTACGGTATTCGTGCAGGGTGTCTGCCGTGCGGAAATGCCCCACGGGCGACCATCCCGTAGGTACACCGTCTTCGTCCCAGAGCATCACCTGCCAAGCATAGTCGGTATGGGGTTCCAGCGGGTTGCCGGCATAACTGATAGCGGTAGATGCGTCAGATATGACCTTCCCCGAGTCCCAAACGTTGCCAATACCCTTTGCAAGACTATCCTTATCGGTGGCCATGATAATCCGGTAAGCGGACTGCATGGTACCTCCGCCGGTATCGGCCAATTCCCATCCGAATGCCGGCTGTTTGTTGGCAATCAGCGGCTGATTCCCGTCATTTACGTGGTAACCAACCACGGGATACCCGTTCACCACCTGTAGCATCGGGTATTGCAAAAGGTCTACCTTGAGGTTAACCGCCCGGGGGGATTCCTGTGCATAGACTGTAATCACAGCGGACGATGCCCACAAACACCATACGAAAAAGGAAACCAATCGAAATCCGCGCATCAGTAATTCAGTTTAAATTCATGCCTTCCGGCACCGACGTTTTGCAGCAACACGCGATTTCCGCTTCGTACTGCCCCATCCGTTGGCACACCGTCCCGCAACAAGGTAAATTTATCGACTTCAGCCGGTATGGGCAAATAGATGTCGCCCCGCATATTCGCCGGCAAGGATACCACCAGCATAAAACCATCGCGTTGCTGCTCGAACGCAGCCTCTATCGAACCGCGTATGGTGGGCAATTTTGCTTTGGCCCATGTTAACCCCGCCGGTTGCGGCATGATGGTTACCCGCCTAAAGCCCGGTTCCGCAGGTTCGATCCCGATTACTTTCCGCGGCAAAATATGGGCTGGAGAGGCGCTCCAGGCATGGCTCCAACCGTTGTTATTCTTGTACTTTGTGTCCCACGCCTCGGTGGTCATCGTTGCACCTACGCGCAACATATTATACCAGCTCCGATCGCTTGTCGATGTCAAAAGCGACATGGCGTACCTTCCCTCGCCGGCATTGAATAGGCCTTCCAGCAGATAATTGGCGCTGTACACACCGCAGGCCATGCCTTTTGTCTTGATGTATGCCAACACCCGCGGTTTCGCCTCCTCGGGGACAAGCCCAAAGACGAGGGGATATAAATTGGCGTGAAGTGACGCATGGTCAGTGCCGATGCCATCCATGTATACCCCTGCCCGGGCATCGAAGAAATACCGTTGGAATAGCTTAAAAAACCGCGTAGATGTTTTCCTCAATCCGTCGGCTTCACGGTCTTTGCCTATGGCCCGCGCCATCTTTTCCATCAGCTTCAACGTATGGTAGTGGAAGGCATTCACCACCGTGTTATAATCGGTGAACACGTAGCCATCGGTTTCGCCCCCTTCGGGAATAGCGGGAGACCGTTGCGGCCAATCCACGATGTCGCGCAACGTCTCGCCATTGAAAAAGATGGCTTTTTTGAATTCATCGGTAACCAGGCCGGTCGTTGTCGATACCAAACCATTGGGCATGGTCAAGGCTGTCATCAATTTCGGCTTGAGGACTTCATAATTTTGACGGATGACACTGGTGTCTCCCGTATGCAGGAAATCCATCCATACCATCATAATCGAGTGCGATATCCATTCCGTTGGCCAAGTGGCATGGTAAATCATATTCTCCAAGCTATACCGCGCGGGGGCGAATTGACGATCAACAGCATAGTGGCCAAGCTGGTGTATATATGCATCGGCCTCGTACATCATCCGTTCACGCTGGCTGGCGGCGTAATCGCCATTAAACGTATTGGCAATGATCGAATAACGGCACAGGTCATAAATGTTGTTCAGCAACGTATCGCTGCTCACAAAATAAGATGCATATTCGTCGAAGGGCACGTGCAGACTCAACTGCTCGGCCGATACGACGGAAAGGTCCAGCCCGGCACCCGAAAGTTCAACGAACCGGAACGGGATCACCTCCATCATATGTTCGGGCATGGTCTGGCTATGCGGATAATGTGGTTTGAACCGGGGGATATCCAAATAATAAGTGTGTGTTCCGGCACGGATGGACAAGGGGTATTCATTGTAAATCACACCGCCACCCGGCTCGGCATCAATGGAGTCACCGACATTTTTTTCGCCGATACGAACCTGCAAGGTGGTATCCGTACGTTCGCCCGGTGCAACCTTCCAATCCAATGTAAGTGCTACGTTGGCAAATCCGGCCCGTTCGAAAGCGATAAACCACTCGCCATCGGGTTTGCGGTCTACCCGGATGGGATACGCGGGATGGTACTGGATGGGGGGGCGGTCCTCAAATGTCCACATCTTTTCAGTCCCCCCCGTATCCAACTGTACCCACCGGCTTTCCCAGGGCCATTGCTTTTCGCGCACCGCATCGCCGATATGGAATTGTTGGACTTCGCTATAGGCGGAAGCTTTTCCTCCTTTATTCCATATCCGCACCTTCCAGTAGTAGGTATGATAAGAGGACAAGTCGGCACCTGCATAGGCAATATGAAGGCTGTTTCCGGCCTTGATTTTCCCACTGTCCCACAGATCGGCCTGCCCCTTCTCCAATTCGGCCGGAGATGAAGCGACCAACACCTGATAAGCCGTCTGGACGTCGTCAGGCTGCTGGGTGGGCACAATCCAACTAAACGTCGGCACCAAGGTGGTGATAACGGACTCTTCGGGCTTCGTTAGTAAGTTCGTCATCAAACCCGTGGGCGCTACAATGGTATCCGCCATAGCCACCTGAACAGTGACCATCATAATCACTAACCAACTCAATTTATGCAATCTATACCCATTCATCACCAATTCTCCCATTTCAATTTAGCACTGTCTTTCCCTCATTAATTACCTGTTCTTCCAACCGTCGTTTTGTTCCAACGGCACATCTTTGTTGGTGTCTATGACCGTATTGGGGATGGGCCACAGGTTATAATCAAACGTCAACGTAGCTTGCGCTTCCGGCCAAAAAGCATACGTACGGATACGGTCAACCGCGACCGTGCCGCCCATACGCAACAAGGTGTTCCAGCGACTTTCTTCGTAAACCAGTTCCCTTGCGCGTTCGTCCAAAATCAGGTTAAACTGATCATCAACATCGGCCGCGGTAACCATATAGCCACACTGTGCACGCGCACGCAACAGGTTGATATCCGCAGCCGCTCCCGCTTTGTCCCCCAGGCGTTGTTTCGCCTCCGCCCGCAACAGGATGGTTTCCGACAGGCGGATGAAATAGTCGTCGCGGAACAGGTTGCTCCTGTTTTCCCCTTCGTCCAAACCGGTGTACTGGTCGGTAGCGATTTTGCAGGAAACGGGATAGCAAAGGCTCTGGTTGGCCTTATTAGTATTCGCGTCATCGCTCCCATTATACATCACATCCCACGGCACAGGTTGGCCGAAATAGGGAGATGAAGGAACATTTCCGAGAAACTCCCGGCGGAAGACGATATCGGAATTCCTCATGTCGTCGCCCCATTTGTCGGCATAGATGGCATCGCGTGTATACATGGTGGGAATCATCTGCGCAATGCCCCGCCCGCCCACGTCTTCCAGCGTACCCGTCAGGTGATCTTTCGCACCATCGCGGAATACCGGTCCGTAAGTACGGGAATAAGGTAGTTTAGACTTGCCATCTTCCGCCCGATAGGCGGCATAGTCGATCTGGATCGCCCAAATGCACTCGGAATTCCCATCCTGATAGTTGACATTATCTTCTTGGAACAGGTCCCAGTATACGTTACCCTGTTCCTCATGCTGCCGCGAGCCGAACCGCGACGTCATCAATGAAAATGTGCCCCCGTTGATCACATTATCCGCGCTGGCTACTGCCTGGGTAAACGCGGCCTGTGCAGCGCCCCCATCCCCATCGGCCGCAAGCTGGATTCCCTGGGCAAGGTACGCCCGTGACAACATGTGCTGGGCCGCACCACGCACGAGGCGTCCGCCCTCACCGGTGGTGGGCGGTAGATCGTTTTCAATGGCCGTCAACTCGTCGATGACAAATTGATAGGTTTCCACCCGCGTGGTGCGCGAAAAATCATATTTTGGTTTCGTGGTAATGTCCGTCACAATGGGTACGCCACCGAACAGTTCGCCCAGGTTCAGGAAAGCAAAGGCCCGGAAAAACCGTGCCTGGGCCAGTGCATAGGCCTTTTCTTCGGCACTCGACCACGTAATCTGTTCCAAATCGGCCGAATAGATCGCCAGGTTTGATTTGGCAATGATCTGGTACCAGGTGCTATAGATGTTATAAAACGTGGTATTGTCGGGATTGATGTTCCCATAGTTATTGAACGAGTTCCCCCGCCGGATGCTCGGCACATCGTACATGTCTGTACCATTGCCACGCAGCACGAAAATCCATCCCTCTTCACCCGGGTTCGCCCATAGGTCGCGTAGCTGCGAATAAACAGCCACCAGAGCCTGGTCGATCTGCGCCGAGGTACTGAACGCATTGTCAACGGTATAGAACGTGGGGGGGGTCTCCGTTAAGAAATCCTTGTCCGATTCGCAACCCACCGTACCTAATAACAAGCCAAATACTACGCCGAAGCTATATTGATAGATCCTTTTCATTTCTTTCATCTGATAATGGTTAAAAACTCAAGTTTACGCCGAGCGAATAGGTGGAAAGCACGGGCATCACATTGTCCCTGATACGCGCCCCCGTTTCCGGGTCACCGCCAAACCAATTGGTAAAGGTACCCAGGTTTTTCGCCGTGGCAAACACTTTCAATGATCCGATATGTGCTGCCGACATCCACGGCTGATCAAACGTATAAGACAGCGTCACATCCTGGACACGCACGAAGCCCCGGCTTTGCAAACCAAGGAAGCGCCCATCCCCAGCAAACGTAGCCGATGGATAAACGTTGCTTGGGTTTTCTGGTGTCCAATAAGGAATGGAATGCAGGTTATCGTTAAACCTCCCCGTACCGCTGCTCATGTAGGACGATGGATTGGAACGCAGGTACCTGTTATTGCCACCGAACGTACCCGTAACCATTACATAAAAGCCAAAATTCTTATACGAAAGATTACTACTGAAATTCAAACGGAAGTTTTCCATTTCATCGCCCAGGATTTTCCGGTCGGCCGCGGTAATCCCCGGCTCGCCGTCCAAATCGCGATACTTGGGGGCACCTGGCGCTGCGCCGGTCAGTTCGATGTATTCAGTATCACCCTCCTGCACGATACCGATTTGCTCATAGCCATAGATCGCACTTATCGACTCCCCGATAAACAAGCCGTTCGCGATATCGTCGTCTTCTACCCCATCCCCATCAAGATCTTCACCATACAGGGAAACCAGTTTATTGTTGTTTTTCCAGAACGTAACGGTTGTGCTCCACGTTAAATCGGGCTTTTGTATATTGATCGAACGCACCGTTGCTTCAATACCGGTATTGTTCACCTGGCCCATGGAGGTCAGCATGGTTTTGAAGCCAGTCATCACGGGAATCGTACGAACAAAGATCTGATCGGTGGTTTTGGCGAAATATAAATCGACATCCGCAAACAGGCGATTATCTAACCAAGCCGATTCGAACCCGGCATTCCAGGACGACGTCTTTTCCCAGCCGAGCGAGGCGTTGCCAAGTGAGCCTTGATACAGCCCATAGTAAATTTTGCCCGGCTCATCGGAAAACTCATATCTGGCGCCGCCGCTGGCCGCATTGGCCACGGCAGACAACGTACCATAGGGATTCAATCCCTGATTCCCATTTTGGCCCCACGATACTTTCAGTTTCAGATCATCCAGCACGTTTACGGTCTCCATAAATGACTCATTGGTAATCCGCCACGACAAACCGGCGCCAAAAAAATCACCCCATTTTCTGTTTGCGCCGAAAACCGATGCGCCGTCCCGGCGATACGACCCCGTGACGTAATATTTATCAGCGAATGCATAGTTGATGCGGCCGAGATACCCAATATTGGAACGCTCGTAATTACGGGTGTTCATATCATTAAGGTTTGTCCCATCGTAATCGAAGCGCTGCACGGTGGCTTTATGCAATCCTTGGAGGCCAAGTATGGTATTTCCATTGGCGGCAAAGTCCCTTCCGGTAATCAAATAGCGCTCGTAGCTCAACTGGTCGCGGGTGGCGACTAACGTCACATCCAATGCGTGGCGATCGAATGTCCGGTTGAAATTAAGAATGTTATCCCATACGTAGCTGTTGCCTTTTCGCTTTTCAATCGTACCGTTGGCATTGGTCAGCAACCCTTGAATCGTCGCCGGTGCGTATCGATCTGGCGACTCGCCTTCCTGCACATAGTAATCTTCGTAATAAAAATTACCATAATGCGTTTCGTCCTGATTGAGCAGGTAATTAACCCGGTAGCTCAACCCCTCCACCCATGGCAACTTCACTACGGCATACGTGTTCAATCGGTAGTTATACAAAAAATCTTCATTATCGCGGGTATTGTCATCCACTCCCCACAACGGGTTTATGGACGATTGGGTATACGGGTATTTCTCCAGGTTGCCCTGGTCGTCGCGGTACATCACACCATAGGGCGACATCGTCTGTGCGGCGCCCACATTCGCTCGTACCCCCGAATAATCCCGCTTGGAAAAACCTGCATCGATGCCGACTTCCAACCACTTGGTGATGTCCATGTTGATCTTTCCAAGCAATGAAATACGATTGAACTGATCGCCGACGATGACACTTTTGTTATCATCGAATGATGTTGATACGTAATAGTTGATATTGTCGGTAGCACCGGAGACTGCGGCTTGGTAATTTTGCATCACGCCGGTACGGGTCACTTCGTCCAGCCATACCGTTTCATGACCGGCTTCCATATTAGCCAACTCACCGGTTTTCAACCAGTTGGTTGATCCGGGGGTATACTGGTTCCGTGCATTGACCATTTCCAGCCACTCCGCAGCCCGTAGCATTTCCGGCTGGTTCTGCCATTTCTGGAAACCCGTAGAAGCATTAAAAGTAATCACTGGCTTACCGGTACGACCTTTCTTGGTGGTTACGGCAATGACACCGTTGGCCGACTTCGAGCCGTAAACCGCCGCTGAGGTGGCATCTTTCAACACGTCGATCGTCGCAATGTCATTCGGGTTTATATTGCTCAGGCTACCCATGAAAATAACGCCATCCAGAACGATGAGTGGCGAATTATCACCACTGATGGAATTTTCCCCACGGATTTGCATCGATGGCTGTCCACCCGCCGAGTTGGTTGCACCGATATTCAATCCGCTGATGCTCCCTTTAAGCGCTTCGAGCACATTGAGGTTAGGCGCTAAGGCAACGGGTGAATTTTCGAGGTTCAATGACCCCACGGACCCCGTAAAATCCTTCCGTTTCGTAGTGCCATAACCCACCACGACTACTTCATCCAAATCGGATGACGCTGGTTCTAAAACGATATTCACCGTGCGCTGGCTGCCCACTGTCACTTCTTCCGATCGGTAGCCGACTGCGGTGAAGGCCAACACCTCCCCCGCCGACACAGGTATTTGGAATTGGCCGTTGGCATCGGTCGCGGTGCCGCGGGATGTACCCCGTACTTTCACGGAGACACCCTCCAGGGTGCTTCCTGTCGCATCGTGCACCACACCGGTCACGGGTGTCTGCGCCCTTACCCAAGCCACACTTGCAAAGAGTGCAGCCAATAGCATCAGCGTTTTCATCATGGCCGAACAACGCGATGAATGACGAACCGGCTTTTTGCAACCGGTTGATTTAACTACTGTATACATATCACTTTCGGTTATATAGTTATTTATTGGTTATACTTATTGTTGGTTTGTTCAGTACGAAATCGCCATAAAACAATCTCTTAAGTCTCAGTTAGCCATAGCGCGTCCTCCTTTATATCCCGTTTATCTATTTTTTTAAATGTCAATACAACAATATTACAAATATACACACCCATCGGCCTTGCGCGCCATGCGAAATTACGATCTGTACCGCTCTTTAAGCATCGCCATCATCCAGCAATTGATTTCCCATTGGCTGGCAATGGGATTTGTTGTGAACGGTGAATAATGCATATAGGGGTATGGGCCGAATTCCGGCGTAATGGTGGCGCGATCCGTCCCTATTTCCGCGAGGTGTGCTATCCATCGATCCCACCATGCCAGGTGATGGGCCAAAGCAGTCTCGTTTTCCGGCGCCCGTGGATCGGTAACCTGTGGCCCTTCGGGAAAGCCCACCCGGGCGTGCAGATGCTTCCCGTGCCTGATGGCGAGCCCAATGGCATCGTCTTGATCTTCGAGGTAGCTCTCCGAAACACAGACCCAATGCGAAAAATCGAGGGCAAGTTCCAAAGATGGAAATTCCACGAGGTAATCTTTGACAATATGCGCGGCGAATGACCATTTATTGCGGTGTGTTTCCTGGATTATTTTTACCGCAGACTCCCGGCTGATCCGATCACATATAGCGAAGCACTCAGCCATCTGCGCAGGCGTATAATATTCCCGTCCGGTTTGCGAAACGATAAACTGGGGTTTGACATGCGAATTCTGGTATTCCAAGAGGGCGTACAGATTACGCTCCAAGGCAGCCTTATACCGATTGAAGTCCTTTCCCTCCTGCAATTCGGCATGAAGGAGGATATAAGACAGACCCGCATCGCCAAGTGCATCGATCATGTCCGTATTGTTGGCTTTATCACCTAACGGGAAAACCTCCACGCCCACGAAACCGGCCTGCGACACATCCGCCGCAAACTGCCGCCATCCGATATGTTCGGAACCCCAACGTGGACCATAAAAATCGATCTGCATCACCTTTTATATATCAGCGGATTTTGTGCGTCGTTAGCCAGTAAATCACCCTCTTTGAGCGTTTTGAGATATTCGTCGGGCAGTATATTGGGTATGCCGTTGTACCGGTTGCCATCCGGCATGTATGCACAGGTCATGGCCCGCCGGAATCCAGGGGTCATGTTGGCGTGCGCGCCATGTATGGTTAATCCATTGTGGAACGAACAGCTACCCGCCTTCATCACGGCAGCGTGCGAGCCGGTCTGTTTGAACTCGGGGTAAACCTCAAAGATACCCCCCATATTCTTGCCAATCCCGGCATTCTCGAACGTGGTCGTCTTATGCGAGCCCGGAATAAAAAACAAACATCCGTTTTCCAATGTCGCATCATCCAATGCCACCCAGATGGAAAGGGCCCGCCGGTCGGAAAACGACCAGAACGGCGTATCGAGGTGCCAAGACGTCGGGTTGGCCCATGGCCGCTTAATCAACGCTTGGTCATGCCAGATACGGATACCATCCACCCCTGCCAAATCAGCCGCCATTTTGCCGATACGTTCATCGACCATGAGCTGTTCCATTTCTTTATTGGTTTGCCACAAGTTCAGTAACTGGTCAAACACATTATTGAAATAAGCTGCATCTTCATTGATACCGTCGTCGTCGCCAATACGGACCGCTTTGCCCGGCATTTTCACGCCATTGCGCTCGCGCACAGCTTCGGTAACCACACGTCTCCAATGCTCCAATTCATCGGCATTGAGAAAATCCTCGACGATGACATAACCATTTTCACGGTAATCGCTAATCTGCTCTTCACTTAAGTCTGTACGCATAACTCGTTTTCAATTGGTGAACTTACAAAGCAAATATCGGCTTCTGAACGGCCGGCGACATGACTTATTCCGATCTTTCTTTGCACTTTTTGATATTTCTTCTATCGATGGATGAGAACCGCCATCAGTTGCAAATACCTGTCACTTTGGGTATGTTTGATAAATGATAGGGGAAAAATCACATGGAAAATTACCACAAGTACCTACATATAAAGGATATAGATAGAGATTTAGGATTTTACATCAATACGGTCGGTTATACAAAAATCGAAAAACACACCCGTTATCCCGAGGTGGGCCATCCGGCAGACCATGTATTTTCCTGGAACAAAGGACGTATCCTGGATGGATACTACGTGGTTTTCATCACGGGCGGACGGGGTTTGTTCGAATCGGCCAAAACACCACCCCAGGTCGTCGAATCGGGCTCCTGTTTCCTGCTGTTCCCCGGTATCTGGCATCGGTACCGGCCCGACCCCGAATTCGGATGGGAGGAATATTGGGTGGGTTTTAACGGTGAATATCCCCGACAGGTGATGGACCGCTTGTTTCGCCCCGATGCCCCCTTTATCAAAACAGGGTTAAGCAAAGATCTCATCACCGCGTTTACACAGCTATTGCGTACCGTTTCACAGGTAGAAGTGGGGTATCAGCAAGTGATGGCAGGTATTACATTGCAGATCCTCGGATTGATCAACCGGATCAATCTAACCGAGAAGACAGATAATGACCCCGTATCCGTATGGGTTTCCAAAGCCATCCTGAAGCTTCAGAATGAACTCGCGAGCCCCATCCGCATCGAAGACCTCGTTGCAGAATTTCCGATGAGCTACTCCACATTCAGGAAATCTTTCAAACGCATTACGGGTGAATCGCCCAATCAATACCACCTTAATCTCCGGCTCAACAAAGCGGAAGAGTTGTTAAAGACGACCCATTTAACCATTACGGAAATCGGTTACCACACCGGCTTCGATTCGCCGTTTTATTTTTCGCGCTTGTTTAAAAAGAAGTTTGGTGTTTCGCCGAAATCCCTTCGGGCATCACATGCACGTGGCCAACGGAAAAATGATTTAGGTCAACAGACTGGCTAGGATAATATCCTTTATCGAAACGGCTTCCAACTCCGCGTCATACCGTTTCTCTTTACTGATCAGCAACGGGTAGTAGTCCTCCGGGATATCCACCGCCCCATGCGAGCCTTTTACCAATGTAGCATCCAGCGGGATCACATCCATCACATACCGGAAGCCCAGCTTTTTGCGGAGCAGTTTATAGCCGGCGCGTAGTTTAGACGACATAAACATTTCCACGGGATCATAGCCGGGCTTCTTATGGATATCTACCACACGGGCATAATCGGGAGCTACCTTATCATCCAACCAGAAGTAGTAGGTAAACCAGCTGTCGGCTTCGGCGACGGCCACGATATCGCCGGCCCGTTCGTGGTCGATGTGGTATTGCTTTTTCCCTTCATCGTCAAGCAAACGGGCTATCCCATCCTCCCGTGCCAGCAACTCCATCACCTGTTGCTTCACCTTATCGTTCGCGGTGTAGATATGGGCCACTTGGTGATCGGCCACCGCGAACGCTTTCGAAGCGCCGGCATCGAGCAGCTCTAACCCCCTTTCTATGCGGACGGCGAGTAAGCCGGCTTTGCGAAGCATGCGGTTGATATGTATGGGCCTCGAAACAGGTACAATACCATATTCGGAAAGCAATAGGACACTGGCTCCCTTGTCTTCGTAAAAACCGACCAACCTTTCCACTAATGCATCGATTTCACGCAACTCTTTTCCGATTTCCCTGGTATCGGGGCCAAACTTCTGTTGGCAATAATCGAGGTGAGGCAGGTATATGAGGTTAAGCGTAGGGTTATACTTATCGTCCACGTACATCGCCGCGTTCGCAATCCAATCAGACGATGCGATATTGGCGGCAGGCCCCCAAAAATTGAATAACGGGAACTGCCCAAAGCGGTGTTGCAGCTCGTCGCGCAATGTCGCCGGGTGCGAATAACAGTCGGGCACCTTCCGCCCGTCTGCCAGGTAATTGGGCCGGGGGGTTAGGGAATAGTCGGCACCGCAATACATATTATACCACCAAAACAGCTGGGCACAGGTAAATGTGGGGTCCATGCGTTTTGCCACCTCCCAAACGCTTTCGCCCTGCACCAGTTTGTTGGATTGTTTCCAGAACTTTATCTCACTGTCCGTACGGTCATACCACCCGTTCCCCACAATGCCGTGCTGTGAAGGCCATAAACCGGTGAGATAGGTCGTTTGCATCGCCGTGGTCACCGCCGGAAGGTGGGGCTTTATCCGGCTCACATGGGCCTTCTTTATATATTCCGTCAAAAAAGGCGTATGTTCGCCGATCACGGCCGATGACAACCCCACGATATCAATGACAACAGTTTTGTTCATAGCCACGTTATTCACCTAATTGATTGACCACCCAATGCAGTTCGCGCGATATGGATTCGGCAATGGGGAGCTGCAACCGTTTGGGAAGCACCCCCCAGGTATACGTCTCCACTTCCAAGTGCCCCGAAAGTGGCCGATCCTGGTGAATAGCCAGTACCTCGATGATATCCGACTGCGTGGATTGCAACGTCCCCAAGTCTTCCAGGAAAATCGGGATATGGAAATGCGAACGCCATTCGGTGGACTGTTCATCCAACACCGCCGCTTGGGCATCGGGCAAATCCTTGAAACGACGGACTTGACCATCGGCTCGCTTAGCGATAACCTGATGCAGGTAGGTAGGCTCATTGAAAGCCATGAACGCCTCGCCGATCACCTGCCTGGCTGTCGTGTCCGGAGGTAGTGACGCCTTTAATGCCGCGCTGATCTGGAATTTACCTACCTGTATACCGTGTTGTGCCAGTGCGTCGACGACGTGCCGGTGGTTTTCGTAGCCCAAGGCAAAATGGCACACATCATAGCATAGCCGGACATGGCGTTTAATCGCTTCCTCCGCTTCCGTAGCTGTTATCCCCAACACACTGACCAGCAGCTCCCTCCCCAGAGGAACCAACTCGCCGGTGTACCAGCCGATAAACTCCTCACCCGTTTCCAAAACACCATCCGGCTCGGGTTCGATATCCAGGTGCAAAACTTTCTGCTGTTCGCGGTGCAACTGCGTAAGGTATAACGCCACTTCCGCAATCTGCTGGGTGGCACGTTCGCGCATGGCTTGCCACTTGCTTTCAGCATCATTATACCCATGCCGGTACGCCAATGGGGATGTGGAGACACCTCCATCCATACCTTCGGGCAGCAATCGGGCTAAGATATCGAACAGGCGTTTGGTGTAGGCCAACCTTTCCGGCTTCGTCCAGTCGGGCGCATGCACGTGTGCTTTCACGACATCTTCGTGGAAATCGCCGAATGGAAATCCGTTCATCGTGAACACATACCCGCCTTCATCGGCTAGCCAGTTTTGTAATTCTTTGAGCGTGCCCCCATCAAGCAACGCCTTACTTGCCAAATCGGATAGGCGCAATCCCAACCCCATGGGGTGGTGTGGCGAAACATGCTGCTTGATTTGTGGAAAGTGCTTTCGAAGCAGTGTGAAATGGTCTTCCCATTTTTCGCCGCCATGGATATTCGTGCAATAAGTAAGATGTCCGTAACCGGTAACCATATCAATTGACTAAACTAACGCCTTCCTGTAATGCCGCGGCGGCCCGCAGTACTTGTTCCGTATCTAACTCGTGGACTTCTACTCCCTGCCCAATCGCTTGAAGCAGCATAATGGTAAGCCGCCCACCCAAATGCTCGCGGAATTCCTCTAAACCCGCCAGCAACGGATGTGTTCTCTGCTCGCCTTCCAACAGCGAATGGAAAATAGGTAATCCAAGTGCTTGCAATACCGTGAGCACCCGCTGTGCATCATGGGGTGGCAACATCCCCCTGATCGCTGAATATACGGTATCCAGTGCAATACCGATGGCCACCGCCTCGCCATGCAGCACCTCAAAATGAGAGAGCTGCTCTAGTTTATGGGCGCTCCAGTGTCCGAAATCCAAGGGGCGGGAAGAACCAAACTCAAAGGGGTCCGCTCCGGCAATGTGCTGGAGGTGCAGTTCGGCACACCGGAAAATAAGGTAGTCCATGGCTTCGCTATCGCGGCGGCGCAGACGATCGGTATGGGCTTCAATCCACTCAAAGAAAGCAGCATCTTTGATCAGCGCTACTTTCACTGCCTCGGATATGCCCGATACCCATGCGCGGTCATTCAGCGTTAACAGGAAAAGGTTGTCGTTGAAGACCGCCACCGGTGGGCTAAAGGTTCCCACAAAATTCTTCTTTCCGCGATAATTGATGCCATTCTTCACGCCCATGCCCGAGTCGTTCTGGGAAAGAACGGTGGTTGGTACACGTAGGTGGCGAATGCCCCGGTGTGCAATCGCGGCGGCATACCCCACCGCGTCGAGCACCGCACCGCCACCGATGGCCATGATGTATGAATGGCGGTCGATGCCATGCCGGTCTACGGATTCGATAATCCGATCCACACTTTCCTGTTGGTTCTTGATGGCCTCGCCCCCCGGAACCCGTATGACTTCACCAACTAATTGCACGGCGGATTCGGGCTCGAGGTAATCGCGTACCCGCTCGATGAGTGCCGGGTGGCATATGGCTACCCCTTCATCGACCACCACGAGCAATTTAGGCACCGTCGCTCCTAGTCGCTCCACAAAGAAATTGCTCAGCAAACGGTTCTCGGGTGCAAATAGTCCCGATGTAAAATGGATATCGTATTGGTAGGAAACCGAAAATTTCTGCTTAATAATAGCCTTCATAAACAATTCAAGTAACGGCAAACAGCTTTGCCAACCAAATGGACAACGGGAACAATAACAGGGTGGCCAATGTGAGTCCCCACATGCCGGCGGCCGCTGTCCAAGCGGCATTCATAAAAATCAGTCCGATTACACCATGTTTGACAGATTTACGGACATCACCCGCCTGAAGCGTTCGGATGGCCTTGACCAACGGCGGGAATACGAATGCCATAAACGGCAGTACCATCCCAACAGCCAATACGCTGCTTTGGTAATACAGACCGAACGCCGCTATACTGGCCACAACAACACCATATAATAGGACAGATAAATACAGGGGGGGGCGCCGTCCGCCATGGACTTCACCCCGACTGATGGTTGTGACTGCCGCAATATAAACAACAGGCACGAGTGCGATAAACCAAACCTGGCCTAATGCCGCCACCGAATAGCTCATGCCTAGCGCCAGGTTAAGACCACGGCACACCCCCATGGCCAATGGGCCGGCAACAGGGTGATGTTTTGCCCATTTATCATAAAACAAACACATGACCACGATGGAAAAGGCTACCACGGCCGGCAATACACCCACCATGCTAGCGGCTGCCACACCGATAAAGAATAGGGCCATCGCCAGTTTGGTGGCACCGCCTATGGAAACCTTTCCACTTGGAATGGGGCGCTCAGGCCGTTCGCGTGCGTCGAGATCCGCATCAAATACATCGTTGAAAACCACGCCTCCCCCGTACAAACCTATGGTGGCAATAATCAGTGCCGCCAACACGTGCCCATCCAACACCGATCCCTGGGGTACATGCAGTAATGCGATAGCGGTACCGGCAAGCACATCGGAAATCGCCGTAACGATGTTAGCCGGACGCATCAACTGCAGGTACGGTTTCAAATTTGCCATCCCCCGTCAGGATATAATGATTGACCCTGCGTCCCGGCGCGGCTGCTGCCCGCCCCTTAACACCGAATTACCTTCAAATTTCTGCGCCTGGTCGATTTGGACCTTTTCGGAAAACATCGATTCGTCCAACTGACCACTTTGGCCGAATGCGGCGATTGCATTTTTAAAACACACCTGCTCGATCGCTTCCCTGCTTATTCCGCTCTTGACCATAAGGGCTGCCGTTTTGGGCACCGCAAGTGGATCGCTGATCCCCCAATCGGCTGCAGAATTGACCATGATACGTTCAGGCCCGTATTCCCTGACGATTTGCACCATGCGCTCATTGCCCATTTTGGTGAATGGATAGATCGTAAATGCAGCCCAGAATCCTTTGTCGAGCACCTCCTTCACGGTCTCTTCCGTATTGTGGTCTATAATGACCGTCTTCGGGTCGAGACCATGCTCAAGTGCAATATCCATACTGCGGGAAGTGCCACGGGTTTTGTCGCGATGTGGCGTGTGCACCTGCACAGGCAATCCAGCCTCTTTGGCCAATTCCAACTGGAGGCGATAGTACTTTTCTTCCGCGGCGGTTTGGTCATCAAATCCAATCTCGCCGATGCCGACTACTCCCTCCTTATAGATGTAAAATGGCAATAGCTCCATCACCTCTTCGGCTAATGCCTCATTATTGGCTTCGCGCGAATTCAGGCCGATGGTACAGAAATGGCGGATGCCAAACTGCGATGACCTGAACCGTTCCCAGCCTATCAGGCTGCTGTAATAGTCGCGGAAGGTATCGATACCTGTGCGGGGTTGCCCCACCCAAAACGCCGGCTCAATCAACCCCACTATCCCCGCGTCCGCCATTGCTTGGTAATCGTCGGTGGTACGCGAAACCATATGGATATGCGGATCGAAAAACCGGAATCCTTTGACTAGATCTAAGTCCAACGCCACGCGCTGTCCCATAGACGCGCGATCCTGTTCATGATAGCTACACATTATCGATTTGTACGTTTGTTTTTTGTATCTTCAACATCACTTTCCCACGCTTCCCAAGGGGTGCCGCGGTATTCCGAAAACGAATCGGGGAAATTATTTTCCTTGAGATACCGTTGGGCACGCTGGCAACCGCTATGGTTGAGCGCATATGCGATTGCTTTCTGTTCGAGGGGTGAGCGGCTTTCCGCCATGATACGCTCCATCAACTCAAAGGCACGATCGGCCAAGAAAGGTCCGACCAGTACCCACAACATCGGGTTGATTTCTCGTTGGGCCGCATACCGCTCGTATGCATAATCGGTCAACGCCTGTGCCAAACGCAAATTGTTACGCCGTTTCAAGCCAGCGATCTGCGGGATGTCTTCCTCGGTGAAAAACGCTTTAAGCACCAACTGGTTCCACGCCTCGTCATCCAAGAACGCAGCTGGATAGGGATTATTCACCATTACGGCGTGCCGCACGGGACCGATATTGCTCCGAATGCCTTCTTTGCAGCGGGATTGCCAGGCTTCGGGATAATGATAAACCGGCAATGCCGAATAAAGGGCCGTCAATTCGTCCATATCGCCATACTTGAACAATTGCTCTATCAACTGTACATAATGGGCTTCATTATGTTTCGGGATACACATTAACAGCCAAACACGTGCTAGTTTTACGATGGTCCACTCCTTAACAACCAACGAAAGCCGATTGGGGCCTTCGAGCGCATCGTGGAGCGAAATCGTGGATGGCTTACTATCGGATTTGAGTCGCCTTGGCAACGAGGTAAACGTGCGGGCAACCGCACCTGGATTCGGATCGATAGCAAGATTTTCTGCCTGAGATGTTAGCCATTGCCACGCCGATGCGTTTAAGTGCAACTTTAATGCGCGACGGACGGCATCACCGACGCTGACATCGCTTGTATTTACGTCCACAGTATCCCCCTTTCAGTGAAAAAATTGTGCAATCCACAAAATTACGATTTTTGTGCGCTTCATCAAGCCCAAAAGGCAAGCGTTTTGTCACAAAACCAACACTTAAGCAGGTATCGGTTTATGCGTACTCACGGCAAGTCGGTTCCATACGTTTATCGTTGCGATGGCCACAATCGCCTGTGCCAGGTATCGTTCTCCCAATATCTTCAATGCCGCTTCATAGGTTTCCGTAGTGAGGCCCTTTTGGCTGATCAGCGTGACTTCTTCGGTGACCTGTAAAAGGATGCGCTCTTCTTCCGTAAACAAATCGGTTTCGCGCCAAGCATCCAGTAAAAAGATGCGCTGTGGGGTCTCACCGTATTTCAATGCATATTTCGTATGCATATCAAGGCAGAAGGCACAGCCGTTAAGCTGCGACGCACGGATTTTAATCAGCTCCTTATGTATGGGGGTGAGCTGCGATTGGGCCAAATATTTCTCTAACGCGCGTACCGCTTCAAAGCTTTGGGGTTCCAATTGATCGATCGCTATACGTTTTTCCATCATGTGATTGATTTTGTCATTGCACAAAGATATCGACTTTTACATTATTTGCCCATCACCAGCCGTACTTGAGCACTACCATCATCAGTTAGTTGCACCCGCAGTGCCCCGTCTTTGCGTTGATTTCGGTCTATCGCCAGCGTAAACTGGTGTATACCTTTTCCTAACGATGTGGTAAGCCTACCTTCCTGGATCGTTGCCGCGTTGGCCCCAACCCAACTCGTAACACCATTTGCATCGTCGAAACGAAGCGTAAGATTCCCCGGCGTAAGGACTTCGACCTGGAATTTCGCGAAGCTGTATGATTTGTCGTCACCGGCTTCTACCACGGGCAATTCATTAATGGGGAGAGCGCCCGAAACGGTACTGTAATGGGCCGGACCTCCAGGCACATCGTTTCGTGAAACAATGTCGATGCCCGCTTGCTGAATGTTCGCCAACATTTCATCGTTTACCGGTACCGTCTGCCACCGCCTTACGAACCGTGCCGTGGGCACTCGAAAATCACCTGTTTTACCGAGCTTAGAAAGGTAATTAACGAGGTCGATAAATTCCTGCTTATCCAAGCTCGCCGTGAGGCTTGGCGGCATGAGCGAGCCCGGTATTTTTTCCCTGGTCTTTATTTTGTCTTTCGGAACGGCAACCTCATTGCCGGTAACATCTCTCATAATGACTTCACTGGGCCGGTCGGTTACCAAATACCCCATCAGCTCGCTGCCATCTGTACGAACCACCTTTTGCAACTCAAAGCCCTCTTTGATTGATTCGGTGGGGTACAATACGGATTTAATGATGGCCTCCACAGGTAAGCTTGTGCCGAGGCTACTCAAATCGGGCCCGATCAAGCCACCCGCACCACCAATAGCATGGCACGACTGACACGCTATCTCCCGTTTACGGAATACCAGTTCACCTTTTACCGGGTTGCCGCTTTTCTCCGCTTCGGCAGCGAGCGTCTTGATTTGATCATCGTCTAGATCCTGTGGCATGCGTTCGGCCGGCAATACGCCGCCCGAGGCCTCCAAACCTTGGATGAGTAGCTTTACCTCGTCCTTTTCCCGGCGGTCCCATGGGATCGCCGTCTGTAGATGCTGGCGTGCGGCGATGGCCGTCGCTTCGGGTATGCGGGTCGATGCCAACACGGTGGCCAGTGCGTTTACACGTCCATTGTCGGCGAAAAACTCATTGAGCACGCTTTTGGCCTGCTCCATATCGTCCAACTCATTCAGGAGCTCCACGCCAACCTTCGCGGCCGCAGGTGCATTGAGGCGCACCAAATGCGAAACAGCGATTAACCGAAGATCCATCGGATATTGTGCCGTTGTCAGGTTTTTCAGCAATGTTTGTGTGGCGGTCGGGTTTATGGTGGCCATGGCTCCCATGGCCGCCTTCGCATAATCGCGGTTGCTATGGCTTAGGTACTTTTTAAGTTGGGGTTCTAGCGTGTGTACTTTCAGCGCACCGGCAACCTTGATGGCTGCAATGGCTGAGGCTTCGTTTGTCCCTTCAATAATCGTGCGGAGGCGCCCCACTTGGCGATCCACCATTAACTGCCTGTTCCGGGCTGCACTTTCCACCGCCCCGAGTTCCTCAGAAACATCACGCTGTTGGGCGTAGCCGTTGATAGCCACATCGAAAATAGCATTGAGATCTTGCAATTGCCCCCGTTTGGCGATCGCCGATAAGGCATCCTTTTGATATTTTTGCGGCACCTGCCCTTCCTTATAAAGCTGCGTTAAAAGGGTAATGGCATCTGCACCGGCTGCCGATTTTAACGCATAGGCCGTCTTTGCGGCATCGCCAAAGAATTGTGGGTCGCTTTTCACCGCGGCTAGCCATGCAGGTTCGAATTGCCTCAGCGTTTGCCACAAAGCAAAGTTAAGGAACTCGTCCATCGGCTGGTCCAACACATCAAGCGCTATCTTCGCAGGTGTTGCATCCTTTAATTCCCGGAGTGCGATAACGGCCTCCAGGCGCACCTGCGGGTGGCTATCTTTTACTGCCTTTTGTAGGATGGCATCCAAGTGCTCGACTTTGGAGTGCCAAAGTTGCAAGGCACGCAGGGCTCCGCTGCGCACCTGGGGGCTTTGTGCATTCAACAAGCTTTCCAACAGTGGCCCGTTGTACGTATCAATCGACTGGAAGACCCACAAACCTTCGAGCTTCAGCCTTTCATAATCTTCCCCTTTTTTATCAAGCCCATCAATCCATGCCTGTAGCGGGGCAGCGACCGCTTCGGCTCCTTTCTCCTTCAGTAGTCGCCGGGCTTGATCACGTGTCCACGCTTCGGGTGCTTCCAACGCTTCCAGCAGATCTTCGACCGAGGCTCCCACCAATTTCGGCTTCTTTACCAATCGGCTCTTTTTCGCTGTTATACGCCAAATCCGCCCCCGCTCCCTGTCGCGACGTGGATCGTAAAAGTCGACTTCGCCGTGCTGGATAATCGGGTTATACCAATCGGCGATGTAAATCGCACCATCAGGACCGACGGAAATATCGACAGGGCGGAAAGCCACATGGTCAGTCCACAGTAAATCAGGCATTTGTTTGGATGCATATCCACTGCCCTGTTCTTCCAATGCGAAGCGATTGACACGATGGGCACGAAAATCATTGGTAATCAGGTTCCCTTCCATCGAATCGGGCAAATGCCGTCCGGAGACGATCTCCAATCCGGAGTGTTTCGGTTGCCCGGGATTCAGTCCACGAAGTATTTCTTCGGCACCCGGCGACGCCACGAACGTGGCGCCAGGAAAGGCATAGTTAATCCCCTCACCACCGGCTCCATCGGTGAGGAACGATTGCCCATATGGGTCAAAACGCAATCCCCAGGGGTTCACGAGCCCCTTTGCATACACGTCCAGTTCGAGCGTATGGGGTTGAAGTTTCCACACACCGCCGCCTTCAAGGCGCCTGATTCCCCAGGGGGTTTCCACGTGGCTATAGATATAAATCGATTGGTTGAAATATAACCTTCCTTCGGGGCCCCAACGGAAGGTGTGGATCAGGTGATGCGTATCGCCCGTTCCGAAGCCGCTTACGATGGTTTTCCGTGTATCCGCTTTGCCGTCGCCATCGGTGTCCGACAGGTGGAGGATTTCAGTAGCATTCGCCACGTAAACCCCACCGTCGCCGGGCAATATGCCCGTTGGCTGTACCAAGCCCTCCGCAAAAACGGTTGATTTATCGGCAGCCCCATCCCCATCGGTGTCTTCGAGGATATACACTTTATCATTGGCCTCTTCGCCGGTTTTCGAGAGCGGATAGGCGGTGCTGGTGATCACCCACAACCGCCCCTCAGCATCCCAGTTCATCTGGATGGGTTTTGCGATCAGAGGCTCGGCAGCGAATAGGGTAACTTCAAACCCTTCGGCAATCTGGAAGGATGCAAGCTCATTTCTGGGGTCATCTTCCGGATATTCTTTGGGTTCTTCGGGCTGGGTAGAACAAGCGCTTATGAACAACAATGGCGCAACGAATAAACCACGGAAGGCCGATAATACACGTATTAACTTCATTTGTTTGCTTTTTGTTTATGGTGAGCCGAGGTTAATCCTTCAAAGGGCTCAATTCATACGTTTTGATTACCGGTTTCCGATGCAGGTTGATTTGTCCTTCTAACCACGCAATGATGAGGTCCAGGTCTTCAAGGCCTTGCTTGTGCCTGCCCTGCTCGTACGACCTGAATCCCAATATGTACGTTCTGTTCAATGGGCGATACTGCTCAAAAAACAATTCGTTTTTCTTGACGATATAGCCGCTGATTTTTGTTGCCTGTTCTTGCGAAACCCCATGGTCCAACACGATGCCCTTGGCCCAGTCAGCCGCCGATGCCGTAGCCACTTGCCGACCATTTTCCATCAAGGTGTAGTATCCATTTGCCAATCCGTTTACCTGAACAGACACAGATGCTTGTACCGTGGGCTTGCCCAGGCTAGGTACCGGGAGCGGAAGCACAGGTTCTTCGATACTGAAAACAACACGGTTGCCGTCGTCTGAAACGATTTTAGCCGGACCGGAAGCCGTAGCTGTCGATCTAGCGGCGTTAATCGTTACTTTTGACGCTCGTTCCGGCCACCCGAGAGATTGTTCGAGAACCTGGGCTAGGAAATAGTAACCGGCATCATTCAGATGGATGCCATTGTCGAGATAGAGATCGCCGGTATTTTCAGCTAAGGGTGTATAAAAATCAACGTACCTCTTTTTGCGTTTGGTTGCGAGCGACGAAATGGCGTCAGCATATAGCTTCAGGTTTTTGTTTTGGACGACTGTGTTTTCCGGGCTTCCTGCAAGTTTCAGGGGAATCGTAGACACGAGAATCGTCTGTGCGCCCAACGCGTCGACCGAATCGATCAGCACTTCGAGTCCTTTAACGAACTCATTCAGTCCTGCTTCTCCTTTTTGCGATTCCACACCGCCATAAGCAATCAACACGTGATTGGGGGTGGTACTTCTGATCTGTTGAAACAATTGCTGGTAGGGAGTCGGGGGGGTTGTAAAGGTGCTCCGCCCTTCGGCGAATACATTGTCGCCAGTCCAGCCAAGGTTGCGGAACGTGAGGTCCTTATCGGGCCAGCGGCTGGAAATCGCGTACTCGAGATATCCGTTTTTTAATTCATTTTCAAAAAGTGAGCCGCCCAGAAAAAGGATTCGCTCGCCTTGTTTGAATTCCAGCGCGGAGTGGGCACCCATTTTTTGGGCAGGAAGGTCTAAACAGGTACCGGCCAACAGCGTACCGATGATTCCGCTGGCAACCAAAAGCAATTTTATCTTTAACATTTGAAAATCAATTAATATTGTACAATACGGTTGTTGGTGGTGGTGTAAGCCTCGTTAATGAAGCCCCTCGTTGAAAAACACCCAGAGACCGTCTTTTCCCGCTACCACAATATCTTTCCTTCCCGTGCCTCTCAGGTCGACCACTTGCATAAATATACCGGTGCCTTTGCCGATGCCAGCAGGGCCATAAGCGATATTGTTCTTTGTGAATGACTTGCCGTCCCAAGCAAAGTAATACAAACCTACCTGATCATTCGAACCCGGGTCGCCACCGTTATGTGCCCGGTAACGTTTGCCCGTGATCAGTTCGGGTTTGCCGTCGCCCGTAACATCGGTCCATACCAGTTCGTGGTATTGCGAAGCCGTTTCGTCGATCACGTGCTTGTCGAACGACCGTTTTCCGTTGCGATCTACCCCCTGTTCGTACCAATATAGCCCATAACCGTGTGCATTACCCACTATTAAGTCGTTTTTTCCATCTCCATTCAGGTCGGTAACGATGATTGGAATGCTCGCATGTGGTCCCAGATCAACATCTTGATGAAATACCCACTGGTTGTTCCCCTTATTTTCTACCCATCCATTGCCCACGACGAAGTCACCTCTTCCATCACCATTGATATCCCCGTAGCCCAGGCCATGGCTTTTATAATCTCCCACCTCGTAGCGTACCCATTTACTAGGGCCTTCCAGTTTGAAATAATGGAGGGGGGAACCGGGCGTATTCGGCACAATTTCAACCTGCCCATCATTATCCACGTCCCACGCCCTTACGGTTTCCACGTTACCGATCTTCGCGATGACGTGGGCAGGCCATTCGCCGTCCGTCCCCACGTTTTCGTGCCAACGCAGCTCCTCCCCAAACCAACCGCCGGTGATGAAATCCATACGGCCGTCTTTGTTGACGTCCAATGGAATGGTGGCGAAGTCATCGAAGTACTCGCCGTATGCTCTCTGCTGCCCTAATCTGTGGCGCTTGCGGAAGAGGGTGCCGGCTTCGTCGCCGTTGAGATAGAAAAAATCGCCCGAAACAATATCTGGCTTGCCATCATTGTCCACGTCGAACACACCGACCGACTCGAAACTTTCGGCGGCAATGAAATACGGGGTAAACATTACTTTTCCGTTCTGTTGCGCCTGTAAAAAAGTGGTGGTGATGCCAGCGAGAAAGACAGCCAATACAAAGGTTCGGATAAACATTCTACGGGTATCGTTTAGAGATTGGAACATGATGTTATCGGATTATGGAGTATTAATTTTAGGGTGTTGTCTGGTTCAGTCGGTACGTACCGGGCAATACTTTATATTGCGACCATCCGTTTTGCTCGGTTAGTTTCTCCATGCTAGGGTACGCGGAGATATCTACGGCCTCGTCTGCCGCCAATTGTAGCAATGCCACGCTATTAGGCGGCACTGTCAGCTCTAATGCTAACTGGCCATTTTTCCGTGACCAATTCGAGATGATCATACCCACCGGCGATTCAAACGATGTGTTCGCCCATGTCAAATCCGTTGCATCGGATAGCGCCGGACGGATGATAAATTGTTTGAATCCCGGATGTTCCGGATCGCGCTTAATGCCCCCAACACCATCAATATACCATGCCCCCGGGTAAAGATATGAGCTATGCAGCAGCGAGTGGCCCGGTAAATCCTTCTCCCACATTTCCCAAATGGTGGTCGCGTCATTCGCCTTCATATACCCCCAACTGGGATACGTGGTTTGCGATACCATACGGTAAATCAGATCATCCCGGCCTTCCTTACGAAGGAGCTTAAAAAGCAATGCTCCGCCTGTAATGCCTGCATGGATATGGCCGTTCCTGATGTCGAGTATTTCCTTTTCCAGCCGCCGCATCACCTCATCGCGAAGCGATGCCGGCGGAATATCGGCTAACAGGGCAGCAGCAAGATTGGCCATAGACCCATCGGCATAGCTATGATCTTCCGCATTGAAAAAGCGAGCGTGCACCGCCTTCGCCGACGCTTCAGCTTGTGCTTCCCAAGCAGATGCTTCGGTTCCATGGCCCGTAATCTGTGCAATTTTCGCGGCCGTACGGAGGTTGAACACATAATAGGCATTATTCAAGCAAAGCGTTTCCGGTTTGTCGTTGTTCATACCTTCCGCCGTGGCATTGGGCCAAAGCCAGTCGCCCAGAAAATCCCACTGCCCCCCAAAGCGTTGCAATAAATTATCTTTTGTATGCGATTTCAAGAACGCCAGCCAACCTTGAATGAGTTCGAAATTATTTTCCAGCACACGTGTATCCCCATAATGCTGGTACATGAACCAAGGTAACGTGACCACGATGCCTCCCCACGCCGGGCCGCCCCCTCCCCAATACGTAGGAGCCGTATGTGGTAGCACACCATTATTCAATAGCCGACCGCTCGTTACTGCTTTGCGGGCGTAGTTTGTATCGAGCATATTGCCAACCATAGGCTCCGTGCCTTGCACATCACGCCAGTCTTGCATCCACTTTGTATAAAAGGCTGCCAAGTGGTAATTGAACATGCCGGTTTCACTCGTTGCATGGGCGTCGCCCCCGTATCCCATACGTTCGCGCTGCGGGCAATCGACGATGAAACCACCCAATGACAAGTTCTCGAATGTCCACCGCACGCGGTCGTATATCCAATTCTGCAACGTGTCCGACGATTCAAACTGTGCGGCATTTCCGTAATCCGTGCGAACCATCCACCCCCGGATATCATTGATATCGGGAGCTTCATCCAATCCCCTTACGGTAATCCACCGTCCCGAACTGTAATTGAAACGGTTGCGGAACGTCCCTTTTCCGGTAGCACCGATCACATATGCGCTGTGTAGGTTGAACGTCATCTCATCTTGTACACGTTCGGAGTAAAAAAACCGAATGGTATCGCCTTCCCGGCCCGCCACGTCGACTTCTGTCCACCCGGCAAAATTGACCCCCATATCTATCCGAAAGGAGCCATCGGCCCGTTCTTCGATGCTTACCGGTCTGATTTCGTCAAATAAGCGGTTGCCCGCCACCATTTGCGGCGAGCGAATCAGTTTAGTAGCGTATTCGGTTGCGGGTTTCCAAACCGTTTCATCACAAGTGGTTTTGTTCCAATCGGCAATTTCTTTCCGGGCATCCCATATTTCGCCCCCCATATTCCTAAAATCCCACTTTCCCAGCAGCCGATTAGGGCTGGGGTGCGTTTTCCAGGACGCGTCGGAGACAATTCTCATCAAAGGCTGGGCATGGTCATCGGGCGACACCTCTTCATAAATATCCACTTGTGCACTTACAATGGGGGTAAGCGGCCGGTCTCCGTGGAGAATATACCCCGGGAAAATAGACCATGAGGTCCCCAACCAAAGCCCAATCACATTGGTGCCACGTTTGAGTTTATCGGCAATGTCATAGGCCACGTACCGCGCCCGCTTGGTATGGTCCGTCACAGCGGGAGCCATCACGTCGTCCCCGATGCGTTCACCGTTTACATACAGTTCGTGGTAGCCCACGGAAGCCACGAATATCGTCGCTTTGCCCGGCTTCTTATGAAGTTCCACCGTTTTCCTAAACCACGGGTCGGTGATGTTATTTTCACTTGCAGCACGATTATATAATTCATCGCTACCCATCCATTGCGCGGTCCATTCACTCGCATCGAACAATCCCGTTGCCCAATACGCCGGCTCACTCCATGCAGATACCCTACCCTGTTCGTCTTTTACTTGTACTTTCCAGTGATAGGCCCGATCCGATCTTAACACCTGCCCATTGTATGCGATGTGTTGCGTTTCGTCCGAGTCCACCCAGCCACTATCCCACATATCCCCCTGCGCTTTGGCCAATAACCGGGCCGTTGATGCCACCAACACGCGGTAAGCGGTCTGACGCTGTGCAAATGCAGCTTTATCCGTTGCTTCCAACACCCAACTTAGTCTGGGCGATTGGACGGTCATCCCCATGGGGTTATCGAGGTACTCGCAACGAAGGTTTATCGGGACAATCGAACCCCGTATCTTAGCTGAGGCCGCCTCGGGCAAAAAGGAGCCGGAGAGCCCCAGTAAAAACAGTAACAGAACTTTTCTCATTACTTGTGAAGATCATCAAAATTGGTAAGGTCGTAAAGATAAAAGTAAAAGGCAAGTTCACCATCCTGTCCCGTTATGATGGGCCGTGTGCTTCATCTTGAAACCCGAGCAAACGATGTTACCACCCTGATGGGAATGCGGTTTACAGGTGTAAGATTGCGAGCCCATGGGGAAAGTGTACGGGGTAATCGCTAACTTAGCCCCCATAGAAATACCTGCGCATGCAACGTTTATCACTATCGATATTATTTTTATGGCTTGCGCTATCGGCGAGCGCCCAACCGTTGGCACAGCGGATAGCCACGGCATTCCGAACGTTTGAAACTCACGAGAGCCTGGCCAATGGGATCGCCTCGTTAACGGTCATCAATGCAAAGACGGGCGAGGTGATATTTGCTAAAAACGAAAAGCAGGGCATGGCTCCTGCTTCCACCTTGAAAACGGTGACCTCAGCCACTGCCTATTATATGCTTGGCGCAAACCACACCTTTGAGACCACACTCTACTATACGGGCCAAATCGATGCATCCGGCACGTTAAATGGCGACCTTGTCATCCAAGGATCGGGCGACCCGTCATTAGGTAGCGATCGTTTTCCGCAAACAGCCGATACAACCCTGCTTGCCACATGGATACAAGCCATACAAAACGCGGGTATCCGTGGAATTGAGGGCCGGGTTATCGCCGATGACCGGCTATATAATGGGCAAACAGCCCCAAGAGGTTGGACATGGCAAGACATGGGCAATTATTATGGTGCGGGTGTTTCAGCACTCAATTGGCGTGAAAATTCAGTGGGCATCAATTTCATTGCGGGAGCCTCGCCGGAAGATGCCACGCGCATAGGCAAAACCACGGCCGACCTCGGCTATGTGCAGTTGGTAAACGAAACGACTACCGGCAACCGCGGCACGGGCGATCGCGTATATGCATTTTCAGCGCCGTATTCCAGCCGTATTTACCTAAGGGGCACGTACGGCATCGACCTAAAAAAAACCATCTACCTTTCGTTACCCGACGGTGCATATGACGCAGCCTACCAACTGCAAGGCGCGCTGCAAAAAAAAGGAATTGCGGTAATGGGAGCACCTACCACGACCCACTTACTCCTCCTGGCGGGGAGTAGTGTACCCAGCGGAGGAACCACCCTCCACAGCCATCACTCTCCCACACTTGGTGAACTGATTTACTGGTTCAACCAAAAGAGCATTAACTTATATGGAGAGGCACTCTTATTGACTATGGTGCAAAGCCAAACTGGAAAGCCGACCACACGTGATGGTGCGGAGATGCTGCAGGAGTTTTGGACGGCAAAATTGGCGTTGCCCGAAAACGAAATGAAAATCATGGATGGCAGTGGGTTATCGCCCGAAAACCGGATCACGACCCATGCCCTAGCACGCATACTGACATCGATCAAGGGCGAGCCTTGGTTCGCCAGCTATTTCGAAAGCATCCCCATTTATAACGGGATGAAGATGAAAAGTGGAACGATTGGCGGCGTATTGGGCTATGCCGGATACCAAACCAGCCGAGACGGCACACCGCTGGTATTTTCGCTGCTAGTGAATAATTATAACGGGTCGGCTACACCGATGCGGCAGCGGATGTTTCAATTGTTGAACGTGCTGAAGTGAGCAACGATGAAGATAAACTATTACCTTTGCACCAATTGCTTGCTGGCAAAACAGCACACGCACAAAAAACCAAAAACGCATGAATAAGACGAATCGGAAGCAGGATGCCCTCGACTACCACGCCAAGGGGAGGCCGGGTAAAATAGCCGTCATACCTACAAAACCTACGCAATCGCAACGAGACCTTTCATTAGCTTACTCACCGGGCGTAGCCGAACCTTGCCTACGTATAGCCGAAAACAAGGAAGATGCATATAAATACACCGCAAAGGGCAACCTGGTGGCTGTGATCAGTAACGGCACCGCCGTACTTGGATTGGGCGATATCGGCCCGGAGGCGGGCAAGCCCGTGATGGAAGGTAAAGGGTTACTATTCAAAATATTTGCCGACATCGATGTATTCGACATTGAGTTAGACACCAAAGACGTCGACGAATTTGTTCGAATTGTAAAATGCCTGGAGCCAACCTTTGGCGGCGTCAACTTGGAGGATATCAAAGCACCAGAGTGCTTTGAGATAGAACGCAGGCTCAAAGAGGAGTTGAACATTCCTGTAATGCATGACGACCAACATGGCACAGCAATTATTTCGGGAGCAGCACTGATTAACGCGTGTGCGTTACAGAAAAAGAAATTGGAGAAGGTTAAAATTGTCGTAAACGGAGCGGGCGCCGCAGCTATCTCCTGCACGCGGATGTACATGGCATTGGGCGCCCGCAAGGAAAACATCCTCATGCTCGACAGTAAAGGTTGTATTCGCCACGACCGGCCGGACCTCGATGCCACAAAAGCCGAATTTGCTACAAAGAAAAAAATAGCATCACTAGCGGATGCGCTTAAAGGGGCCGATGTATTCATTGGGCTATCCAAAGGAGACGTGGTTACGGCCGACATGCTGAAAACCATGGCCCAAAACCCCATCGTTTTCGCTATGGCCAATCCCGACCCCGAAATTGCCTATCCATTGGCGGTGGAAACGCGCCAAGACGTCATCATGGCCACCGGCCGCTCCGATTACCCCAACCAGGTAAATAATGTGTTGGGATTTCCCTACATCTTCCGTGGTGCATTGGATGTAAGGGCCACGGCCATCAACGAGGAAATGAAAATTGCGGCGGTGATGGCGATTGCCGAGTTGGCCAAGCAGCCCGTTCCCGAAGCGGTAAACCAAGCTTACGATGCGCAAAACCTAAAATTCGGCCCCGATTACATCATCCCGAAACCTACCGATCCACGGCTGATCACGGAGGTGGCCCCTGCCGTGGCGCAGGCTGCCATCGACTCGGGTATAGCGCGTAAGCCGATTACCGATTGGGATAGGTATCGCGAGGAATTACGGCAACGTTTGGGGCAAGACGACCGCATTATGCGAAACCTGAGCGATTCTGCCAAACGCAACCCCAAACGTGTCGTATTCACCGAAGCAGATAATTATAAGACCCTACGTGCGGCGCAAATCGTTAAAGAAGATGGTGTGGCCATTCCCATACTGCTAGGCAATAAAAAGAAAATACAGCAGTTGATTGACGACAACCTGTTGGAACTGGCAGACGTGCCCATTATCGATCCCGTAGAGGAAAAAGGCGGGGAACGCTTCCAGAAATATGTCGATTTCCTATATGCGAAACGGCAACGACGGGGCGTTTCTTACCTGGATGCCCAAAAACTCATGCTCGACAGGAATTATTTCGGTGCGAGCATGGTGCAGTTCGGTGAAGCCGACACCCTCATTTCGGGACTCACGAAAAACTATGCGACGGCTATTCGTCCGGCACTACATGTCATTGGCACCCAACCCGGAAGCAAATTGGCGGGGATGTATATGATGCTAACAGCGAAGGGCCCTGTATTCTTTGGCGACACAACCGTCAACGCGAACCCTACCGCCGAGGAATTGGTGGATATTACCGTGTTGCTTCATGAAACGGTGACGAAAATGAATATCACACCGCGTATCGCGCTGCTTTCCTATTCCAACTTTGGGTCGAATAGCGGTGACGTGCCAGATAAGGTGCGTAAAGCGGCACAGATACTCCATGAATCGCACCCCGAAATACGTGTGGATGGGGAAATGCAGGCAAATTTCGCCATGAACAGTGATTTACTGGCCTCAAACTTCCCATTCAGTACGCTGAATGGGGCTCCCGCAAACACATTGGTTTTCCCCAACCTCGAATCGGGCAATATCGCTTATAAACTGCTCCAGGAGATTGGTGGCGCAGAAGCGGTAGGCCCTATTCTACTGGGCATGAACAAACCCATGCACATTTTGCAGCTAGACAGCTCGGTACGCGAGATCGTCAATATGGTCACCATTGCGGTCGTCGATGTACAGTCGAGAGCGCCTCAAACAAGCAAACAGATAAATAACCAGAAAAAGAAATAACACGACATGTATGAATACCTGAATGGCAAATTGGCATATAAAGCTCCTACGCATGTCGTACTCGATGTCGGTGGCGTAGGTTACCATGTCCATATTTCATTACACACCTATGCACAAATAAAGGATAACGAACAATGCAAATTGTTTATAAGCTTCCAGGTGCGTGAAGATGCACATACGTTCTTCGGGTTTGCGGAAGAGGGCGAACGCCGGTTATTTGAGCACCTGATATCGGTGTCAGGTATCGGCCCAAACACGGGCCGGATGATCCTCTCTTCGATTACACCCGAAGAAATACAATCGGCCATCATACAGGGTAACGTACCGCTTATCCAACGTATCAAGGGGATAGGCCCGAAAACAGCGCAGCGGATGGTGCTTGAGCTGCAAGATAAATTAAAAAAGCAGGGGCCAGATGCACTGACCGTGGTACACCGCCACCAAAGTGTGCCCGAAGAAGCCTTAAGTGCGTTGGTTATGCTGGGGTTTGCCCGTGCGCAAGCCGAAAAGGTGCTTTCTAGCGTACTTCTGGGTAATCCTGACCTGACCGTGGAAGCACTGATTAAGGAAGCACTGAAAAAACTTTGAGGTTTTTTACATAACTTGGGCGCGTAAATTGCTATTTCGCGGATTATAAATAACATCTACTTGGAAAGAACGATACGATTCCGTCTTTTGTTACTGCTCATGCCTCTTTTGGTAGTGGCCATAAATGGGCGTGCGTTAAGCCAAGTACGCGATTCGATTGACCGCGATAGCACCAAGCTGCGGTATCCGATAAACGACCTGCCCTTCCTCAACCTTTACCAAAAAAAGCAACCCCTAGATCTTGGTGTTCCATCAAATATCGAGCGGGAGGTGATATTTGACCCCGTGACCCGCCAATACATTATCCGTGAAAAATTGGGAAACCGGCTATACCGGCCGTCGCAATACCTGACCATTGATGAGTATCGGGAATACGAACGTAATTTGCTGAAACGGAACTATTGGCGTGAGCTTTCGGATCAGCAGCTAGCGGATTACAGGCAGGATCGATTAATTCCCACAATTTATGTGCAAAGTGAAGCTTTCGAGAAAATTTTCGGCGGTAACACGATCGATATCATCCCCCGTGGGAGTGCCGACATCAGTATCATGGCGCAACGAAACAAGAACGCCAACCCCATGTTTAACGAACGACAGCGCCGACAGTGGGGGTTCGATTTCGACCAGCGCATCCAAATGAACCTAACGGGTCAAATTGGCGATCGGTTGAAACTAACTACCAATTACAATACCGAAGCCCAATTTGATTTTGAAAACCAAATCCGGCTGGATTACACCGGCAAGGATGACGATATTGTTAAACGGATTGAGTTAGGAAATGTCAGTATGCCGCTCAATACCACACTCATCAGCGGTACCCAGGCTTTATTCGGTGTAAAAACGCAGCTGCAATTCGGTCGACTGAACGTTACGGGTATTTTCTCCCAGCAACGCTCGCAACAGCGGGAAATCACCATCAAAAACGGCGCTCAGGAAAGCGAGTTCGCATTGAAGGCAGACGAGTACGAGGATAACCAACATTATTTCCTAGCCCAATATTTCCGTGAAAATTTCAATAGGGCCATGGCCTTGGCACCTATTTTAACAACCGATGTGAACATCACCCAGATTGAGGTCTGGGTAAGCAATCGCAGCAATTCGGTAGATGACTCAAGGGATGTGTTGGCGTTGATGGACCTCGGGGAATACCAGCCTTATAATACAGCGCTCATCGGCCCAGGGAATACGCGGTACCCTTCTACGGGAATACCGGGTGAGCCCGTACAATGGTATTCCAATACACTTCTCCAGGTATTACCCGCTGATGCACGGCTCACCCAATCAAATGGCGCACAGCAATTTTTCCAAGGCAACGGCGCCAATGACAACTACGCCAAGCTCACTTATGCGCGGAAGCTCCGTGAAGGCACCGAATATACCGTTGACCGGCGATTGGGTTTCATATCGCTTAATATGCCACTCAACAACGACCAAGTGTTGGCCGTAGCCTATCGCTATACGGCCGGTGGTCGTGAGTATCAGGTGGGTGAGTTCTCGACCGACGTTCCCGTGACACCTTCCCAACCACAGATGTTGGTGGCCAAGTTGCTGAAAAACGAGATACTCAAGACCAACCTGCCCATTTGGGACCTGATGATGAAAAACATCTATTCCATCGGTGCTTATGGCGTGGGACAGCATAATTTCAGGTTCAACATTTACCGTATTGAAGATGAAAGCGGCGTGGAACGACCGGCGATGTATGAGGGCCAAAACACGCAAAACAAACTGTGGATACAACTTACGGGACTGGACCGGTTGAACCCCCAAAATGCCCAACAACCCGATGGATTCTTCGATTTCCTGCCCGATATCACGATTGACCCGGAACGTGGCCGTATCATGTTCCCGCTGGTAGAACCTTTTGGTCGTGATTTGGCCAGCCAGTTCATGCCGGGTGCTGAACAGGCATTAATCGACAAATACACCTACCAAGCGCTGTATGATTCCACCAAAGTGATTGCGCAGCAATATTTCCCCAATCAAAACCGATACCTCATCAAGGGTTCGTATGAATCTGAGGTCGGCACCGAATTCCAATTGGGAGCTATTAACGTGCCACGCGGGTCGGTGCAGGTTTTCGCAGGACCGGCCCCCTTGCAGGAAGGCGTGGACTTCATGGTCGACTATGACATTGGCCGTGTACGGATCCTTAACCAAGCACTGCTCCAGTCGGGGCAGCCTATCCGCATCAAGATGGAAAACAACCAGCTATTTGGCCTGCAGCAGCGGACCATGCTAGGTGGCCGGCTCGATTATGCGGTAAATGACAAACTACAGCTAGGTGGTACCATCATGAGCCTCACCGAACGTCCGCTCACGCAAAAGGTAAATATCGGGGAAGAGCCGATTTCCAATACCATGTGGGGACTGGACCTGTCTTATAACTCGCCCTCAAGGTGGCTCACGCGGATGGTTGATAAAATCCCATTCCTCGACACGAAAGAACCCTCCTCCATCTCATTTTATGGTGAATTTGCGCAATTGCTACCGGGACACCCGCGGGCGCTGAATTTCGCGGGCACACGCAGTGGCATCACTTACATCGATGACTTCGAAAATAGCCGCTCCTTCATCGATATCAAAGGAGCCTTTACATGGCAATTGGCGGGCACCCCGCAACTTTTTCCCGAGGCCCAATTGATGGACGACCTCCAATATGGATTTAATCGGGCACGTTTCGCCTTTTACAACATAGATCCTATATTTTACCGCGACATCAACCTCACGCCGAAAAACATTGGCGACACGGAGCTGTCCAAACATCGGGTGCGTGAAGTGCTGGAACAAGAAGTATTCCCCTTCCGCGAATCGACCACCGGGCTGCCTATTTTCCTATCTACATTAGATTTGGCATTCTATCCGACCGTACGCGGACCTTACAATTACACCACCACAGGTGTAAACCCAGACGGTACACTGGCCAATCCACGCAGCCGATGGGGTGGCATGTTTCGCAAAATAGATGCACCTGATTTCGAGGCACAAAACATCGAGTTTGTTGAAATATGGATGATGGACCCGTTCTTGACCAACCCAAATTCAGATGGTGGTGATCTTTATTTAAACCTTGGGAATATTTCTGAAGATATACTGAAGGACGGACGGAAAGCCATGGAGAACGGTATGTCCCCCTCAGGCGACCTCTCACAGATCGACGAGACCAATTGGGGGCGCGTGCCCCGCAACCAGCCCGTTATCCAAGCCTTTGATAACGACCCCGCTGCACGGGCGCGCCAAGACATCGGTTTAGATGGCCTTAACGACGTCGATGAACGTGGATTCCATGGCGATTTCCTTGGCCAAATGCAGGGCATGCTGCTATCCGGGGCTGCCCAGGAACTGGCGAATGATCCCTCAGGTGATAATTTCCAGTACTTCCGTGGGCCCGAACTCGACGGACAGGATGCCGGCATCCTCAAACGCTATGAGCGATTTAATGGACCCGAAGGGAATTCGAAGACTCCCGAACAGTCGGTGGGCGTGGAAACCTCCGCGTCGACGCTGCTTCCTGATGGAGAGGACATCAACCGCGACAATAACATGAATGAGGCCGAAGAATACTATCAATACCGGATATCACTCCGGCCGCAGGACATGCAAGTAGGGCAGAATTTCATTTCTGACATGCATACGGCCAAGGTGGAACTACGCAACGGAAGTACAACAGACGTAAAGTGGTATCAATTCCGCATCCCACTTACCCAATTTGAAGATCGTGTGGGTGATATCCGCGATTTCAAATCCATCCGGTTTGTCCGCATGTTCATGACTGATTTCGCCGACACCGCCGTCGTCCGGCTAGCGCAGTTACAGCTGGTCCGAGGCGAGTGGCGCCGATACAATGCGGAGAACAATAATGCTAAAGTAATCGCCGACCCAAGTATGGGAGCTGTGCCCCTCGATCATTCGACCATTGAAGTGGCTGCCGTCAATATTGAGCAAAACGGCAATCGGCAACCGATTCCTTACGTGGTCCCACCGGGTATTGAACGCCAACTTGACTGGGGTAACCTCAACAATAATGTACAACTCAACGAGCAGTCACTCTCGCTGGATGTGAAAGACCTCCGCGATGGCTATGGCCGTGCTGCCTATCGCACTGCTACCAATGATTTCCGGGCCTATGGCCGCCTTGAAATGTTTATCCACGCCGAGGGGCAGTATTTGGAAGATGGCGAATTCCGGGCATTCGTAAGGGTGGGCACAGACGACCAGTATAATTATTACCAATACGACATGCCGTTGAAAATAACCCAACCGGGTACCCGCGACGCGGAACTCATCTGGCCGCAGGAAAACCGTATGAACATACGGATAAGTATTTTCCAGGAAGCCAAGGAAGCTCGTAACAACGCGACACTCAATGGCCAGCCGTGGCCATACAACGAACCCTTCACGTTCTTCGATGGCGAAAACCGGGTAACCATATTGGGACAACCGGACATCAGCAAGATCCGTTTTTACATGCTAGGCGTCATGAACCCGTTGCGCGATAGCGAGGTAAGCGCGCCAGGAGACGATGGCCTGGATAAATCGGGCCTATTCTGGTTCAACGAACTGCGGCTCACCGATTTTGATGACAAGGGTGGCTGGGCAGCTACCGCGCGGATGAACGCCCAATTGGCCGACTTCGCCAATATCACCGTATCGGGCAGTAAAAGTACCATTGGTTTCGGTTCGATCGAACAGCGTATCGGCGAACGAAGCCGCAGCGACGATCTGTATTTCGACTTGGTGACCAATGCCGAATTAGGTAAGTTTTTCCCTGCGGATTTCGGGCTCAGGATACCACTTTTCTTTAGTTATACCCGCCAAGTGGGAACCCCTGAATATAATCCGCTGATGCCCGACATCGAACTGAACAGCGCACTGGCGAACCTATCACGGAATAGAAGGGACTCGTTGCTGCGTGCCACCCAAGATTTTACCACACGTAGGAGTTTAAACTTCACCAACGTGCGTAAGATACGTACCAACATCGAGAAACCGGTAAGGCCGTGGGACATCGAAAATTTCAGTGCCACCTACGCCTACTCGCAAAACTACCACCGCGATTACCTCACGGAGACCGCGCTGCAGAAAAATTACCGAGCAGCATTGGATTACACGTTTGCCAGCAATGATGACCTTACGTTTGAGCCCTTTAAAAAGTGGATCAAAAGTAAACATTTGGGTATTCTCAGCGACTTCAACTTCAATTTGATGCCCTCGTTACTCAATTTCCGAATCGATGTAAACCGCATCTATAACGAGAATACGCTGCGGATAAACAATTCCGCCGACAACTTCCTGCCGGCCATGGGCACATTGTACAACAAGAATTTCACGATGAACCGTATCTACGGCATCAGTTGGAACCTATCCCAGTCGCTGAAATTGGATTTCAATGCCACCAACTATGCCATTGTAGACGAGCCCGATGGGCATTTGAACGGCCTCAAGCGGGATACGCTCTGGGAGAACTTCTGGCGGTTGGGCCGTACAACGGATTACAACCATATGCTTAACATTACCTATACGCTGCCTATCCATAAGTTACCGGGGTTGGATTGGGTGAATGTGGATACACGCTATGGCACTCAATTCAATTGGCAAACCGAGCCCCGCCTATCCATGCTCAGCAGTGACATCAATATGGGCAATAGCATCCAGAACTCGCGTACCATACAAGTAAACCCGACCTTCAATATGGCGGGGCTGTATAACAAATTCGGATTTATCCGCAACAACACCGGGTTGGATGCCAGCGGTACGGCTGCGTTTTTCACCGGCATGCTGACAAGCATCAAAAATGTCAATGCCGCTTATACCCGTGTACAAAACACTTTCTTGCCCGGGTACACGCCAAAAACGAATATGTTTGGGTATGATTTTGACCGGAATGCGCCGGGCTGGGGCTTTCTTTTCGGAAGCCAACGCGACATCCGCCAGCGGGCCGCCGATAACGGGTGGATTACCACGGATACCCTGCAAACCCAGTTGTATATGACCTCACTAACGGAAGACCTGTCTATCCGTGCGATATTGGAACCCATTCGCGACCTCAATATCGAATTGACAGCGGTGAAGCTGAATAACGAAAATTACACCACCTCCTTCCAATACTCGGCGGCGGCAAAGGATTTCCGGAGCCTCACCCCCGTTACCACGGGCAATTATAGCGTCTCCTACCTTACCCTAGGCACTGCATTTAAGGATCATGAAGCGTTATTCCGCGAGTTTGAACGCAACCGGGAGACCATTTCCCGGCGGTTCGGTCAGCTCAATCCGAATTCCCTCGGAGAAACCGATGGTTATGCCGATGGTTACGATCGCACGGCCCAGGATGTGGTGGTTAACTCGTTCCTGGCGGCTTACCGTGGGAAGGATGCCCGCAGTTTCAAACTCGGCAGTTTCCCTAAGATACCTATACCCAATTGGAACATAACCTATAATGGCCTGAATAACATACCATTGTTCAGCGAATTCCTTACTTCGCTAACCTTAAGGCACGGTTATAATACCCGCTATTCGATAAACGGCTATAACTCACTGATCCGGTATGAAGAAACGAATGGTTTCCCGTCTGTGCGGGATGTCAACGCGAATTTCCTCCCTAAGTTCCAGTTCCAACAAGTGTCTATCTTCGAGCAGTTCACACCGTTGATCGGATTTGATGCCCGCTTCAAGAATAACCTCACTGCCAATGCCGAATACCGCAGGGCGCGCACGTTGAACCTGAGCCTGCAGAATAGCCAACTCGCCATGCTCAGCGACCAGTCGTTCGTATTTGGCGCAGGCTACCGCGCCACTGGTTTCCAAATGCCTTTCGGCTGGTTTAGTGGTTTCCGCATGGACAACGACCTGAACTTCCGGTTGGATGTCTCGATCAATGACCTGAAAACATTGGTGTATCGGTCAGACATCAACGAGTCGGAAGTTTCAGCAGGTAACAAGAGCATTTCGTACCGGCCATCGGTCGACTACGTAATCAACCAACGGTTCAACATCAGGCTCTTCTTTGACAGTAACTCCGTGCGGCCTTATACGTCGCAAACGTTCGCAACCTCGTATGCCAACTTTGGGTTTAATTTGCGGTTGATGCTGCAGTAATAGAGGCCGCCTCCATTTACATTGAAGGCAGCCTCGCTTATTTTAGCGACGCCATCGCTGCAGTGCCCAGGCCATCGGCTATGCCGAGACCAGCGTTTTCAGCAAGCAGTTTAAAAAACAGTACGGACAATCGCCACGGGCGTACATTAAGGCGTTGGACAGATCAAAGGTATAGAGTTGTAAATTAATGATTTTTAGGCTATTTTTGTGATAACAAATAATTAGTGCCATGTCAGACGTGCAATTATACACGAAGTTGTCAAGCCTCCCCTCATCACTCAAGGGCGAGGTTGCTGATTTCATCGATTTCCTTATATATAAATCGAAGCAAAAAAAAAACAAGGTGACGCCAAGGATGGCTGGGAAGGCTAAAGGATTGATTGTAATGAAATCAGATTTTGATGATCCATTACCTGGTTTTGAGGATTATACGAAATGAACCTTTTGCTGGATACACATGCTTTGATTTGGTACATCACCGATAACCATAGACTACCAGCGAAAACACGGTCATTGATTGAGTTTCCCGAGAACAATTGCTTCGTTAGTCTAGCGACTTATTGGGAGATGGCCATAAAAAACTCCCTTGGACGATTGGATTTCAAAAAACCAATTGTAACCATTTTCGAGATCGTCGAACAGTCCGGATTCGAGATCTTGCCTATCAACGTGAATCATATCCTGAGAGCCACCTCTTTACCTTTTCATCATTATGACCCTTTCGACCGGATGATTATCGGCCAGGCCATTGCCGACGATTTATCTATCGTCACCAAAGACGAAAAATTTCCACAATACGAGGTAAACCTGCTTTGGTAACCTGACTCCGACTGAACCGCTTCATCTTCACTTTATTATCCACGACAAGCCATTTGCTGCCTACAAAACTGTCAAATATTGGCACAGTTTGGGTCAACTTTTGGGCCGTAAACCATCATTAACTTTGCTACTATGAAAGTAGCGATGGCAACACACATGAGCAGCAGAAACGGCGGGTATTACCTCCTGCTGATGAACATCGGTATCTGTGTTGGAGTTGTACCGCAAATGTAGCGCCCACTTCGACGGCCATATCAAACCCGTGTTTATTGCCAGTGCGATCCGTGAGATTAATAAGCGTACGCATACTCCGATCGGAATCGGGAAGAACAGTACGGGGAGGTGGGTGTATTATTTGTTGCAATCATGAGGTTGTTTGTTCGGCAAAAGATATTAATCAGTAAACCCGTTGTGCATTATTCAAAATTTAATTACCGATAAAAACAGGCACATGATCCATGATAATCTTGGATTTGTCATTTTCGGCGAATGGTTTGTCAATTTCCTCCAAGCTGATAACGCGTTTCAATACATAGATATCGTAATGGTCGAAAATTAAGGCTTCGGGCGATACAAGTTGGAAAAAGCGGAATTTGTATGGGACAATAAAATGTTCCCATTCCCCTTTAAGCTTCCAGAATTTACCCACTCTTTTTTCGTCCGTCCAAACATAGTGTCTATTTTCGTCTCTCAAAACTCCCATATCGAAAGAAGGAGCATCGGTATTCTTAGGCGCTGGGTTATATTGGATGTACCGATAAAATTGTTCTTCTCCCAAATGAGATACACCGTCAACGATAAAATATTCATTGAAAAAATACCAATATGGCTTCTCAACAACACGTTGCAAATAAGCATCCATACCGATTCGGTCATCGTAAGGAAAAGTACCAAGTTTGAACGTATCTTCTGGGCTTCCGACATAGAAACTGGTAACGACCGTTCCGCTTTCGGTCCTGTATACATCCTTGACTATACCCGTATCTGGCCGGAAGGAGAATTTTCCGGCAATGCCGTAGACGAGCAATGCCTCGCGTTCCACTGTGCCGGCAATCGAATAGGACTGGCTAAAGGAAAGACACGGGAGACACAGGATAACGAATGCCGCACAAATAAATACCTTGTTCATTTAAATGGTTTAAATTTATCAATCAATGTTTAACTCCCGTTAAAAAATTTTTTGTTTCACCGGCGGTTATTCCAGAAAAAGAAACCGCCCCAAATTTTATTTTGAGACGGTCTCTTCTAAATTCTAAACAGGTTTTATTTCACCAATGCTCCCCAGAAACTAATTTCAGCAAGTAAAATACGTGGGGGTTGAGTCGGGTTGAAATGCTCAAGGCTTCTGAACCTAATGTACCTCACCGGCACATCGGGATTGATGCCATCGCTAGGTACAAATTCAAATTCTAAACCGCTATCAGAAAGGGCGATATCTTCACCTGTAGGTGCCTGCCAGGGATCGGCAATACCATTACCTGACGGTTGAACACATTCGAAATGCCCCAGAAGCGTCCAACTACCGTCCAGACTGCCATCCGGGTTCGGATCCAAAGACCCATATATTTCAAACACCCTCGGATGGCCCCTGTTCCAACGATCGTCATTACTATTACGCGGCCAAAGCTTCATCTTCGTCAGTTTCGCTTTCAACCCCAAATCCCATGTAAATGTACCTGGTAAGCCTATAGGATCATCCGAGTGCATGAAATTGGTTGTGTTTCCGTCCCAGAAATTCGTTAAGGGATAACTACCGTTAATACCCATATCACCCGGCATACTCTTTATGCCCCAGGTTGTCTTCGGGATCAATAACACCGGATCGATCATCCTTTCGATCGTTGCCGCTTGGAATTCATCGATGGCCAGGGAGTCCGGTTTATGTGCCGTGCTATAAGACAAAGGCTTGTCGATGTCGAAATTTGGAAGCAGCGTCTCAGTTTCCGATGTATCGACGTCCGTGGTCTGGGCATTGCCGTTTATATCTGTCCAGCTCAGATGGATACCTACCTCCGAACTTTCGACCGTTCCCCAATTCAGTCTAAGATCCTGCCCATCGTAATAGGTACTCTTCAACAAACGATTGGTCAGCAAGCCCCGATAACTGTCGCCATACACCGTACCCAATACTTCAATAGGGATAGACTCATTCCCTTCGTCGTCATAGGTATGGATCATAAACGAATAGGTATTTTCGCTGATCGGGTCGATAATATAGCTGATCGTATCGAGGTCGGCAGCGACCGCCAGCTCCACCGAGTCGGTGTAGTTATTCCAGAATATCCTTGCTTTCTGTATTCTGGGATCGGTCCCCCGCAGCCAGGATATTTTAATCCGGTTATCGCCTGGAGAAACCATGGGTTGCTGTGCCGGCCCCGGATAAACCAGTCCGTTGGGAACCACATAATCCTTGTAAATATCCGACTGGCTATCGCAGGAGGCGAATCCGACGATGACCCCGATAAAGATGACTAATATTGCATTTTTCATCATAAATTATTTTGATGATTTAACGTTAATCGATTAATTCTCCCCAGAAGCTCAATTCCAGGACGTGGACCGTCGAAAATGATGCGTTGGCATAAGTAGACACGGTTCTGAACCTGATATACCTGATGGGAGTGAACGGATCCGGAGCAAAATCAGTCACGGCGAATTCGAATTCGATGCCTTCATCGGCAAAAGCAATGTCTTCCTGGGTAATCTGTGCTCCCGGCCCCGAGGGCTTCAAGCTCTCAAATCGGCCAAGCGGTATCCAACTGTCGTCAAGTTCGCCCGTAGGGTTGGGCGAAACCGAACCCCATATTTCAAATACTTTTGCATGCCCCCGCTTCCACCGGTCATCTCCGTGCTTACGCGGCCAGTATTTCAAGCGGCTTAATTTGACGGTCCTTCCCAGATCAAATGTGATGTTATGCGGCAGCATTTGGGTTTCCAAGCCATGGAATCCATCCTGATCATAATTCTCATCCCATATTCGGGTGGTTGGGTAACCTGCATTAACCGGCGGTATGTCACCGGGCAAGGTATAAGCGTTCCAAGTAGATTTGGGGATAAACTCTTCAAACCACGGGGTTACTTCCGCGGTTACCGTATCGGACAAATTACCCCACCGGTCACGAATATACATCGCAAATTCTTGTTTAACGGGATCCAATCCGTCAACACCGCGATAGGTAAATGACCCTTTGGGCGTGGAGGTATAATAGGTGATCAACTCACTCATATAGCCCAGGTTGGCCGTATCGGCCAGCAACACAATGGCCAGGTTTTCTTCTTCCGGGTTTTCGAAATCGATCGCTACGCCACCGAAGGTATCCCGGAACTTTTTCTTCGCCAATTGTACGGGAGCCGTCGTTGGGTTAATTTGCACCGTAAAAGGTGCCGATTCTTTTTCATTTTTCCCGACGGAATACAGTTTAACGTCGTAAGCACCCGGCTCGCCAAACCCCTTCAAAACCAGGGAGTCTTTGAAATAGGACGATTTTGTTTCCCGTATTTCGCCCGTTTGAATTTCATACTCCGCACGGATATACAGCAGGTTCTTATCTACGGGCAAGGTATACCGCAACACGGCTCCGCCCGGTCTATTGTCTACCGTTACATTGGTCACCTGACCGGGGGCCGGTGCGACATCGTCAATAAAATCAATGCGCCCCTCTTCCTTGCAACTGATCCATAACATGGATGTCAGTAAGATAACGATATATATAATACGATTGTTCATGATGTAATAAGTTTATGGTTACCACCCAATATTTTGCACCAGATTCGGATTCACGTCGATATCGCTGGTCCTGATCGGCCAGAAATAGTCGCGGACGCCAAATTTTTGCTCTAACAAAAGCTGGGGCTGGTACATCATCCGGTTCACTTCTTCTTCCGTTCCATCAATGGTGGACACCATCATGTTCCAGCCTTGCAACGGGGTATGGTATTCCGTCGGTGCCGTTTTCCACCGCCGTATATCCCAAAAGCGTTGCCCTTCGAACGAAAGCTCAATCAGGCGTTCCTTTTGAATGATTCCGCGCATACCAGCTTGGGTATTGTACTTCTGGTTATTGGTATACATATCCCACGATTCCTTCACGCCTTTCAGGCCAGCACGGGCGCGGACCATATCGATGTATTTAAACAATTCTGCGCTATTGGATCCGTTAGGTCCTTCGGCTTCGTTTATTGCTTCGGCATATAACAGGTACAGATCGCTCAACCGCATGACCGGCCAAGCATAGCTCGGTGAAGAGATACTGTTGATCGCATTCAACTGGGCTTCATACGGGATGAATTTCTTGGGAAGATAACCGGTCCAGTTACCCTGTCCCTGTGACCCGTCCGTTTCGCCTACTTTAAAGGCCAGGTACCGCAACGACGACGCATCTTTGTCGTTGTATTGCCCCGCGCCGAACCATACGCCGCCGTCAAAGCCTACCCAAGCATAAAAACGGGGCTCACGGTCGAAATGCATATCCACGGTGGTTCTACCCTGCCGGATATACAGGTTATCCTCGGGCTGTGCCGTTCGCAGGTTGTAAAGATCGCCGATATTTCTTGTATTATCTTCTTCGAGGGGCACACCGTTTTCGGTATAGAACATTTCCGCTATTTTGATGGGCATACCCAGCCACTGGCAAATGTCGTTGCTATTGACATACGCTGGATTCAGTTTCGGCATGGACGCATGGATCATCCCCCCACTACTGGGGATGGAAATCATTTGTGTGTTCGCCCAAATAATTTCACTGCTTGAGCGCGAATTAAACGCATTCCGGAGGGTGACATTCAAAACGGTGGTGTCGTTGTATCGGTTAGCGGCATCGTCAAACTTGTATAACATCATCCCCGCCTCATGGCAAATATCAATGGCCTCCCTGCATGCGGCCACCGCAGCCTCCCATTTTTCGACTTTGAATTCCGTGTCGAACAGCGGGGTGCCGTCATGGTTTTTCAATGTTACCTGATCATTATTACCGTTGAACAGCGGGCTTGCCGCAGTTACCAGCACTTTTGCCTTCAGCGAGAGTGCGATGGGTTTGGTAATACGCCCATAGTCGCTTGCCGGATCAAGTACGATCGTGGGCAGTTGGTCCCCTTCGGATGCCTCATCCAGCAATTGCACGATATAGCTGAAACATTCATCCACCGGCGCCCGTTCTACCTTCACCGCATACACGTCGGCGTCGACCGGCATATTTTCGCGGATCAGGGGTACCGGGCCGTACATCTGTACCAGACTAAAATGGTAATAGGCCTTTAGCACTTTGGCTTCTGCCGTCCATTGCTCGCGCTCCCAAGCCAACAGATCTGGAACGAGATGGACATTTTCCAGAAACGTATTGCACACGCGCAGTGCCTCATACATGCTGCTCCATCTTCCTAACACGGGACTGGCTGCGTTTTGCAGTCCTTCGCTGATATCCAGACCAGCGAGGGAAAAACGGTTAGAAAAGTGGGTGGTCCTTCTCGTCCATATGTCGTCCCCCCCTAAGGTCGTGGGATCACCTGACCCGCCGTTTTTCGGCATATACGAATAACAGGTTGCCAAATACTTACGGGCTTGTGTTCTCGAATTGAATGCCATATCCAATGTGGCAATCCCGTCGGGCACCACGTCTAGCCACTCTCCGCACGCAGCGGTCAGGCTCATAATAGCGGCAAATAGTATGATTCTTATTCTTTTCATATCGCTTACTCACTTAACTAGTTAAAATTAAAATTTAACCCAATGTTAAACACCCGCTGGTTAGGATATCCCAACCCGTTGCCGGCCATTTCCACATCCCACATTTTAAATTTACTGAAAACGAGCAGGTTGGTTCCGCTGAGATAAATCCGGAGATTATTCATCGCTATCCGTTCGGTTAACCGATTGGGCACGGTGTAACCCAACTCGGTCTGCTTAAGGCGTAGAAACGTTCCATCACGCATAAACCACGTGCTTGTTGTTATATTATTTGAGTTCAACGTCGGACTTAACCTTGGCCACAACGCATACACATTTTGGTTTTCTTCCGACCAATAGCTGTCGGCATAGTCTTGAAGAATTTGGGCCTCATTAATAAATGGGGCTGTAAGAGCAGGGTCGATCCAAAACGATTGCCGTGTTGCCCCTTGGAAAAATACCGAAAGATCAAACCCCTTGAATCCAGCTGAGAACCCGAACCCATAAACAATTTCAGGAACGGTAGGATGACCTAAGGGTACCCGATCGGCTTCGGTAACCTGGCCGTCGCGGTTTACATCCAAGTACTTGATATCGCCTCCGCCGTATTCAGACGTACCGATATATTGTGGTGGCGAACTGGCCGCTTCCTCATCATCCACAAAAAGCCGCTCGGCAATATAGCCGGTTGCCTGATTCAAGGACATGCCCACCCTAGAGCGCCACGGTTCGTTGTATTCCGGCTCTTCGTACACATCGTATCGGCTGGTCGCATAGGTGAAATTCGCGCGTGCCGAAGACCAGAAGTCCTGGTTCCAGTTTTTCTGGTATTCCAGCATCATATCTACCCCTTTGCCCGATGCTTCGCCTACATTGGCCCGTGGAGTTGCCGTCAACCCCATGGTATTGGGAATACTCGACCGGGTCATCAGGATATTGTCCCTTTTTTCCGTAAAATATTCGGCAACGATATTCAGTTCATTCCACAGGCCCAGCTCCAATGCAAAATTCTGTTTATAGGATTTTTCCCAAGATATATAGGGGTTGGCGTATCGGTTAACGGTGATGCCATTATAAACCGTATTGTATTCTGATCCGAAGATGGCCCTTCTTCCGGCATTGTCCATATTCACTTCGGAAAGGTAGAAGAATCGGTCAGCGGCTGTACCGATCTGGTCGTTCCCGATTAAACCGTAGGTGTAACGTAGTTTGAGGTTACTAACCACAGGTTTGATATCTTCCCAGAACTTTTCGTTGGAGACGAGCCAAGCGACACCCGCCGAGGGGAAAAAGCCAAACCGATTCCTTTTTTCAAAACGTTCACTTCCGTTATAGCCGAAGTTGAACTCAGCAAAATAACGGGAGTCATAGGAATAGGTGGTCCGTCCAGCCAAACCGATATTTCTGGAAGGAAGCGACAATTGCAATGAGCCTGCATTGGCCGTCAAGGTCTCCCGCGCCTGGAACACCCACATATTGCTGATGTTGTGTTTCCCGAAATCACGGACATAATTTAGGCTTCCTTCAAAATAAAATGAGGAATATTGTTCCCGTTCGCCAGGTAATTCGCCGTAATCTAAATATTCGGTACCAATATGGGTTTCCATTAACTTATAATCGCCGGTTAACCGGTTATACCTGCTAATTTCATGAAAAAACGGATTGTAACCCCTATTGACGGCAAACTGCGATAAACGACTGATATTCAACATCCCCCTGCCAGTCAGTCCCTGGGTAAGGAACCCTAAATCCTGCTTCAACTCGACCTGTGCCAATATCTGCGAACGCGACTTCTCTTTGTAGCCGCGCACCATTTCGGCATAGGGGTTGATTTTGCTGTTGTCATAGTTGCCGAACAAAATATGTTGCGCATACTGGAAGTCTTCGTCGGCCGGGTAATACGCCGGGAAAAGCACCGGGTTGGAATGTACCATTAACCAATACATGTCGGCCCCCCCACGTATAGGCCCTTTGTATTCTTCGAAATTGGCACTCAAGCGTACGATCAATTCGGTGTTTTTGGTCAGATCAATATTCACGTTCGAACGCAAGTCGTAATTATTGATGGCAATGTTGTTATTGAAATTATTGCGCTTGTCGACATTCAGGATCCCGTTATCGCGATTGAAGGAACCGGCAACGTAGTAACGGGCAACGCCCCCACCTCCGCTGACATTCACATTGCTGCGCTGATTCATCGTATAGTCCTTGAACAGCATTTCTTTCCAGTCGTTTGCCGGGTAGATAAGTGGATACTTGCCAGCCTCGGTCATTTCAATCTTTTCCTGCGAATAGAGAATGCTCCCTTCCGGATCGCGGGTAAGGATGGCTTCGTTGTGCATTTTCATATACGTCACGGGGTCGGCCACATCGACCGTCCGCGTGGGAGCCGATATTGAATTCTCAACGCGGAAGGAGAATTTCGCCGGACCTTCTTTACCCTGTTTGGTCGTTACCAAAATCACCCCGTTTGCGCCACGGGAGCCATACAACGCGGTCGCGGTGGCATCTTTCAGTATGGAGAAGCTTTGAATGTCGTCTGGGCGCAGGCGAGCCAAGTCGTTTGCGGAGAGTTCGATCCCGTCAATCAATATCAACGGATTGGTGTTGGTTCCAAAGGTGGTGATCCCCCGGACAAAGAAATCGGCATTGTCTTGCCCCGGTTCGCCGCTCCGCTGATACGCGATGATCCCCGCGGCCTGGCCCGCCAATGCCGTGGTCAGGTTGCTGGAAGGCACTTTTAGATCACCGGGGCTAATGGACGTGACCGAACCGACCACCTCCTTCTTTTTCTGTGTACCGAAACCTACCACCACCACGTCGTCAAGCATGGAAGACGATATTTCGAGCACCACATCGATTTCGCGTTGGCTTCCTACGGTCACTTCTTGTGTTTCATACCCCACCATCGTAAATACAAGTATCGCAGCTTCCGGTATCTCCAATACATACCGGCCATTTAGGTCGGTACTGGTTACCATACTCGACCGATCTTTCACCGATACCGTTACGCCGGGAAGCGGGGTGCCGGACGTATCGACGACAATCCCCTGAACGGTGGATTGTTGCCGTAAGCTGGCAAGGATCCGCTCCCGGCTTGCTTTACTGGCGTTTCTTTTCAGAATAACCACCTTCTCGTCTTCCTTCACCAGAAAGTCGAGGGGAAGGCCTTTCAAGCTTTCGGCAAGCACCTCGCGGATATTATCGGATTCGATGGAAATACTGATCGCATCGAGCGTTTTGATATCATCGCGGTTATACAGAAAGGCGTATCCGGTTTGCCGCTGTATATCTTTAATTAATGCGGTTACACTACCGTTGGACATGTCCAGGCGAACGGTTTGCGCCACTCCTTTTGCATGGATTTGAAGGGAAGCGAATACGATAAAAAACGCGGTGATTTTCAAATGCAGTAAAAAACTAGTAACAGGGGATACGCTGTTTCTCCCCATAAAAGAAAAAAATTGCATAATTTTGATTTCGTTTAGCTATATAACAATAACCTAAAAGTGATCGCAAAGCTTTATAGGTGTTACTGAACTGGACGAATCAGCCACACCGGTTGCCCCCGGTGTGGTTTCTCCAGGTTTATCATGGTCGTATATTTTATGTCATAACGGTGATCCTCCTCCCATCGATTATAAATTTGACGTGACCGGTCAACTCCAGCAGCTCCAACAACCTCGAAATAGAGAAACTCCGAGGGAGCATCAGTATGCTGAATTGCTCGGTAACCTGCGTTTTGTATTCAACATCGACATCGTACCACCGGGCAACCTCCTGCATGATTGTTTTCAACTCTGCATTTTCAAAGTTGAAGTAGCCGTCTTTCCAAGAGGTCTCGGTATCCGATTCCACCTTGCATTTCAACAATACAGGGTTTGAAACACGCGTCGTCTGCTGGATTTGTTCGCCGGGCTTTATCAGCAGGGCATCCTCTCCGGCTTTGAACTTTACATGGCCTTTATCCAACGTGGTTTTGATGACGGTGTCGGCCGGATAGGCCTTCACGTTGAAGGACGTTCCCAGCACCTCTATTTGTGCACCATTCGGCAAGTTGACGACAAAGGGCCGTGCTTTGTCTGAAACAACGTCGAAGTAAACCTCACCTTGTATTTCCACCGCACGCTGTTTCCGACCAAAAAAACCGGGAAATCGAATGCTTGATGCGGCATTTAGTCTCGCCGAACTGCCATCTGGCAACACCACACGGTACTGTCCGCCCTCTGGTGTCTGAACGGTATTAAAGCCTGCCGATCTGTTCTCTTTCCCGGATGAATAGGTGATTTGACCTTCGGAAAGTTGAATCCCAGGAACTCCACTGCGCTTGGATGTATTACGTGTTGCGGTATCGTCCAGAACCAGTAAGCTGCCATCGGCCAACGTAACCGTGGCTTTATTCGAGCCCGCGCGGATGTCGTTTTTGTATCGCTCTGTCCGCGTCAACGAGTCGATTTCCCGCGTATGGCTTTTGTAAAGCCAAAACGCTGCAAAGGCGGTAAGGAATAACGCCAGGCTTGCAACCAATCGCATCGAAGAACGTGCGAAATAGGTTTTTCGATCGGAAATCTCCTTAGGTTTTATCTTGTCAAACCTAGCGAAATCAGCCCATTCCCGACTTAAAAAAGAATCATCATCCCCAAGCTCGGTATACAACGTATTCAATTCCGGGTATTTCCGTAAATACCTTTGCAATTCAATCCGCTGTAACTCGGTGAGGTTACCGTCAATAAACAACCTGAACAATTCTTCTATTCGTTCTGATTCCGGGTTCATATTTGATCTATTTCATTAGCTATAACAACTGACATGGAATTTCAACTCAAACAATCGGACTTTTTTTGTTAAAAAATAAAAACGTTTTAGCTGGCTATACCAACCCTTTGTGTGCCAGCGATTTCTTGATTGAGTTGAGCGCCCGGGTTTTTGCGTTACGAACATTTTGCTCGGAGGTATTTAGTTTTTCGGAAATTTCTTTCGTTGACAGGCCATCGAAGTAAATCAGGTTGAAGACGACCCTGACTTTTTGCGGTAACTCTTCAACCTTATCATAAACATAATTAAGAAGCTGCGCTTTCATCATTTTGGCCAAGATAAAATCCTCGGTATGTTCAGATAGATAGAGGATTTCGTCATGCGCTGTTGACCGTACTTTCAGCGATTTCAAGTAATTAAGGGCTGCATTCTTGGCTGCTTTATACAGAAAGGCCTTTATGGATGGTAATTCTTCGAAGTTCATCCGGTTGGCCCACACCTTTTGAAAACATTCGGCCACGATATCCTCAGCCTGTTGTTCATCACGTACGAGCTGGAAAACGAAGTAGCAAATTGGCCGATAATACCTTTCAAATATTTCGCTGAAGGTCTGTTGCGATATTCCCGTTTTGTTGGATAACATTGCTCAAAATTAAGTTTATACCAAAGCCCCGTTTTACAACTGCATAGCTGGTTCAGTTCAGTTGTCCAACAAGTAATGTCGACCGTGGCGGTTTGCCTTCTACGGTTAGTTTAGCAAGCAGCGGTTTCCAGCTGTTTACATTTACCAGACAAGTCTATCGAAAATGAGTCGAAAAACTATCCTGCTGTGTCCTGTAACAACGCGGCTAAGCGATTAATCGCTCGGGATTATCATCGGAAAAAAGTTGAAATGAAATATGGGATACGTTATTCTTTAACCAGCGACACACGATATAGATCTTTTCGTCGATCGAGCATATTTTTAACGGTTCCGTATTGGTTGAGTTCTTTCAATAAATTCAAATCCACATCGACAACCAGAACCATCTCGGTATTCGGAGTGGCCTCCGCTTTGATGGCATTTGTTGGAAAGGCAAAATCGGAAGGTGTAAATACCGCCGACTGTGCATACTGTATATCCATGTTGTTCACCCTCGGCAAGTTCCCTACTGCGCCTGCAATCGCAACATAACATTCATTTTCAATGGCACGGGCCTGCGCACAGTTTCTAACCCGTACGTAACCATTTTGGGTATCCGTTAAAAATGGGACAAACAAAATCTGCATTCCCTGGTCGGCAAGAATCCGGCCCAGCTCGGGGAACTCGACATCATAACATATCAGTATGCCGATCTTTCCACAGTCGGTCTCAAAAACGCCGACCTTGTCACCACCGTGCATTCCGTAATATTTCGTTTCATTGGGTGTGATATGCACTTTCCGGTACGCTTCCGTTTTGCCATTACGCTGGCAAAGCCATGATACGTTATATAGCCTACCGTCTTCCTCGGTGACCGGCATGGTACCCGCAATGATATTCACGTTGTATGAAACGGCCAGTTGTTGGATGCGTTGCTGTATCTCGGCTGTCATGTTTGCCAACTCCCGCATCGCTTCGGTGGTAGGCATATGGTTATAGGGTTCCATCAACGGTGTGTTGAAAAACTCCGGAAAAAGGGCAAAATCTGCGCCGTATCCGCTTACTGCATCCACAAAGAACTCCACTTGGTCATAAAACGCCTGGACGTCTTTAAACGTACGCATCTGCCATTGTACCAACCCCAACCGGATGGTTTGTTTGGAGGGCGATGAAGCCTTCTTTTTCGGCTCATAGTAGATATTGTTCCATTCCAGCAACGTGGCGTATTCCTTGGATTCCGTATCGCCTGCGAGGTAATTTTGCAGTATTTTCTTCACGTGGAAATCGTTCGCCAGTTGGAAGGTCAATACCGGATCGTACACTTCTTTCCGCTTAACTTTCTCGATATACTGCTTCGGCGTCAGCTCGTCAGCATATTCGTGGTACTTAGGCAGGCGGCCACCCAGCAGGATACCTTTTAGATTCCAATGTTCGCATAGTTCTTTGCGCGCATCATAGAGCCGTCTGCCTAAGCGCAGATCCCTGAATTCCGGGTGCACAAAAGCCTCGATTCCGTATAACACATTACCTTCTGGATGATGGGTCGAAAAGGTACCTTCGGCGATGATCTCCCGGTACGTGTCGGTAATATCCGTCTTTTGGGTATCGATGACAATGGCCAATGCGCAAGCCACCACCCGACCATCAACTTCAACACATAATTGACCTTCGGGAAAGAGCCTAATCAAATCTTTGATGTTTGTCCGCGTCCACAGACCGCCCACGCCACCGTAAGCCCTATTCATCGAATCGATTAGGTCATTATAGTCTCTCAGCGATAATTTTCTGACTTGAATTTTCATACCGTCCAAATTGAATCCACATTCAAGGAATGCAATGCTAAACCTAATGAATCATTTTGACGGCTGCAAATGCTTTTAACGGAAGTGGCCAACCACTCGGTTAATTAGCCTCATCATATTCCCCTTGTAACGCATACCATCCGAATATGCATAATCCGCCCGTGATGATGGGCATCAATATAAATGTATAAATGATGGCAGGCACCAGATCTTCAGGCCGGTCACTGGAAAATTGAGGTATGGCCTGGCTAACAATCAAATAATACCCCGCGGCCAAACCGAGGGCAATCCAAACGATTCCTAATATCTTTTTTATCGCATTCATGTTCACTGTACGTTTTGGTTTTTGTTTTTGATATAGAGCAGACCGATGATAAAGCTGACACCGGCGATGATAATCGGGTACCACAGCCCCTCAAGGTAGGGCTTTTCATTTGGCAGGGCATTACCTGCGGCAAACATCGCCTCATTGGCAAACTGTGCTTTGGCAACCAAGTAAGTAGCGACGGCCGGAAGCAAACCACCGAAAATACCGTTACCGATATGATACGGTAATGACATTGATGTGTACCGGATCCGGACAGGAAACATCTCCACCAGAAAGGCCGCAATAGGTCCGTAAACCATGGTGACATAGATTACCAGCACAAACACGAGCAATACGAGCGATACGAAAGCGCTTGACCCCACGTGGGTGTGTGCTACGGACGTTGGCGTTGAGAACTCCGCTTGGCCCGCTACTTTTACTTCCTCCTGCACAATCGTATGCACCGATCCGTCAGTGAAAAAACGTTCTACGGTAGTAACCCGCAACGAGTCACCCCTTTCGCCATGCATTGCCACGTGCTGTCGCGTCGAGTATTCGTCAACCAATTCCTGTTTGTTTTCAATGTCCGTCAATTGATAGATACGGTCAAATATCGGGCGGTATGTGAGAATAGCCAGTAACATGCCAGCCAACATAACGGGTTTTCGACCTATTTTATCAGACAACCAACCAAAGAACACAAAGAAGCCCGTGCCGGCCAGCAACGCCGCACCAATAATGTAATTGGTTTGGTCGAAATCCACTTTGCACACACTCTGAAGGAATGATAGGGCATAAAACTGGCCCGTATACCAGATAACGCCCTGCCCCATGGTGGCCCCGAACAGCGCTAGGAGCACGAACTTGAAGTTATACTTTTTGCCAAAAGATTCCTTAAGCGGATTGGTAGAGGTATTCCCCTCGCTTTTTGCCTTCCTAAACAATGGTGATTCATCCATATTTTTCCGGATGAAATACGACACCACGACCATAACGGAAGAAATCAAAAAGGGCAATCGCCATCCCCATTCATCGAACGCTTCCTCAGACATGCTTCCCTTTGTGAGCATAATGACCGCCAGCGAGATAAACAGCCCAAAGGTCGCCGTCGTTTGAATCCACGAAGTACGGTATCCGCGTTTTCCAGGTTCCGAATATTCAGCAACATAGGTGGCTGCGCCGCCATACTCACCACCCAATGCCAGGCCTTGCAACAGCCGTAACAGTAGGACGATGACAGGGGCCGCAAACCCGATGGTTTCGTAACCCGGCACCAAACCGATCGCGCAGGTGGCCAACCCCATTACGAGCAACGTAACCATAAACGTATACTTACGGCCGATGATATCACCGAGGCGACCGAAGAACAAGGCACCGAAAGGCCGTACCACGAAACCGGCAGCGAATGTAGCTAATGTAGAAAGAAATGCAGCTGTGGGGTTATCGGGCGGAAAGAATTTGGTAGAAATGATAATTGCTAGACTGCCAAAGATATAAAAGTCATACCATTCAATGAGTGTGCCTAACGAAGAAGCACCGATGACTTTCCATAGGTTCCTTTTGTGGGTAGCTGTGTCTACAGGGGAAGATTCTTGCATAGATAATTATTCGATAATTGGCCAAAAAATATCCCATTCTTTCAAAAATGGGATACGATGGGCCTAAATTAATTACAATTATTCAATACTGATAGCGGAATTATAAAAAAATTATAATTTCGAAGCACTCGCTTCATCCGTATACAAGACCGCATCGCGGTGTAATCGCAGGATGGTGGAGGGGTATAGCGGTGTAATATTGCCCAGCAACGTGTGGTGGACAGCGTCGGCTTTATTCAGGCCGGGCACCATACAAAAGATATAATCGGCTGCCATCAATGCCGGAATCGTTAGTGTCAACGCGTGTGTTGGGACGTCCAACAGCGTATCGAAACATCCATCATTCACCTGTTGTTGTCGGCATGTGCTATCCAGATCGACCATTTTTACCCACATTAAGTCAGCAAAGTCGGCAACATGCGGATCGTTGAATGCAATGTGGCAGTTTTCACCGATTCCCATGCATACGATGTCAATCGGGTGTTCCTGTAACAGATGAGCATAGCGTTGGCATTCGTCCGCGATATGGGTAGCGTTGCCATCCAAATAGTTGACCGATCGGAAATGCAACTTACTGAATAGACGGTTTTCGAGAAACTTACCGAAACGCTGGGAAGCATTGCTCGGCAAGCCTATGTACTCATCCATGTGGAAAGCATTCACCCGGGTCCAATCGACATCACCGCCACTCACAAGTGCTTCCAAAAATTCATTTTGAGAAGGTGCGGCGGCAAAAACCACGTTAACAGTGGATTGCACGGCCAATAAGTCCAACAACTTTCCCGTTACATCTCGAGCCGCCGCTTTCCCCATTTCCACGCGGTTACCAAACTGTTTGACAACCAACGAATCTACTTTCCTGTTCACCATTTTTCAATTCAACTGGCAACGTAGATCATCTCTCCCTTTACCATGGTCATTTTAATGTTGATGTACTCGTCAAAAATTACGATATCAGCTTCTTTACCAGCTACCAAAGTTCCGACACTACGGTCCACACCCAGGATACGCGCCGGTGTTGCGGTCATCATCCGTATCGCATCAATGAGCGGTATGTCTGCGTCGTGTACCATGGTACGTACGAGACGGTCTGCAGTTGCCGTACTACCGGCGAACGCCGACCGATCGGGTAACTTGGCCACACCGTCTTCTACCAGTACCTTGATGCCGTCTGCCAAACTACCTAAAGTGCTCGGCCCCTCCGGCATCGCAGCCGCACGCATGGCGTCGGTTATCAATGCGATGCGGTCGGGTCCTTTTATCTTATAAGCCAATTTGAGTAGCTCGGCAGGCAGGTGCCTGCCATCCGCTATGATTTCCACATCCATCTCATCGATAAGATAGGCGCTCTCGACAACTCCTCCGTAACGAAAAGCATTCCTCCGGGTGACACCCGACATCGCTGAATATAAATGGGTAACCAGTGAATAACCATGCTCGAAGGCTTGGATAACATCCTTATAGAGCGCATTGGTGTGCGCAATGGATGGTAAGATTCCGCGCTCGCGCAAGACATCACCGAACGGTATAGCACCTTTGCGTTCGGGTGCAACACTCCATCGCTTGATGGAAGAAGAACTATCCAGGATTTCCATATATTCGGCCGGATCAGGATCCCGGATGTACCGGGGGTCTTGGGCCCCTCGTTGCTCCATGGCAAAATAAGGTCCCTCGATATGCACCCCCAGGAATCTTGCTCCTTTCATGTTGGCTGCTACCGCCTGTTCATAGGTAGCTAACGACCGGATGATCGCCGACTTAGTGCTGGTCAACACCGTAGGTAACATTGCGGTCGTGCCGAACCGGGCATGCGTTTCTGCAACGTTCAGGAAGGCGTGCATATCATTATCCATGAAATCCGATCCACCGCCGCCATGGACATGGATATCGACAAAGCCCGGCGAAACATAGGCACCTTTCGCATCGATGATTTCGGCATCGTACCCTATTGTCTCATCTTCACTCACGGCTTCGACCTTACCATCGGCAATCAAGACCTCGCCGTTTCTGATCAAACGATACGGCGTAAGGATGCGGCCGTTGATGATTTTCACGTATTTTTTCGACATTGGTGATTCTAGTAAATAAACAATGGTTTTCTACCACTTTCTAAGTTTGTGCCCCCACATGGCATAATAAATGAGATAGAGGTAGCAGGGAAGCAGCACCCAATAGGCCTCGCGTAGCCCGATCGTATCTGCAAAGTACCCGTATACCATGGGCAGTATCGCATTGCCACACAAGCCCATGATCAGCAGGGATGCCCCTACCTTGGTAAACCGCCCCAGCCCGTCGATGGCCAGTGGCCAGATACCCGCCCAAGTGAGTGAATTGGGAATACCCAAGAGCACGACAAACCAAATGGATATATCCGTTTGATGCCCGAATACACTAACGTCGCCGCGCGTAAATACGATCAACAACGAGAGAACGGCACCCATGATGGTAACCAGCCGCAGCATATTCTTTTGGCTTATCCAGCGAGGTATAACCGAAATACCCAAACAATAGCCAACAATGGCCGTGCCCAAGGTGTAAGAAGGGAAAACCTTGGCCTCGATCAGTGACACCCCCATCGAACCCGCATAGTTGATGATCGTATCGATGGAGATAACCTGCGCGCCGACATGGATGAAAATCGCAACGGCCCCCAACACCAAATGCGGAAACTGGAAAATCGACGTTTTGCTATGGTTCGCGGCCGACACCTCTTCCGATTCTCCCTCGGTGTCTATTTCAGGCAGTGGCGAATAGCGCACCCCGATTCCGATCAGCAACAGGGCGGCTCCGACAATGGTGTAGGGTACGATAACCCGTGCAATGAGTTCATCCAAGGCCGCAGAGCGCGCGACATCGGTCATCGATGCCAAACTATCGAAGAGCGCTTGGTCTGTGGGTCGCAACACGGCTGCCGCAAAAAGCAAAGGCGCCACAATCCCTGCAAATTTGTTGCAGATTCCCATGATGCTAATGCGTTGAGCAGCCCGTTCTTTCGGCCCGAGAATCGTAATGTAGGGATTAGCAGCGGTTTGGAGAATGGCCAACCCGACGCCTATCGTGAATAACCCGATGAGAAAAACCTCATAGGTACGCGTCATCGCCGCGGGCACGAAGATAAAGGCCCCAAGGCTCAGTGCAAAAAAACCGACCATCATCCCCTTTTTGAAACCGATCGCCTTCAATAGGTAAGACGAAGGCACGGACATGACAAAATAGGCAATGTAAAACGCAAACGCCACGAGATACGACTGAAAATGGGTAAGCTCGCAAGCGATTTTAAAATACGGAATAAGGATGGCGTTGATCCACGACAGGAACCCGAAGATAAAAAACATCCCTGCGATGATCACAATGGAGACCGTGGTATCGCGTCTTGAAAGTGATGCGACATCTATTTTGCTTGGTGTTGTCATGGGATCCGGTTAAATGGTTGGTTCCCACCCGCGTTCATACTCCCGGCGCCATAGTTTTTTCGCTTCCCTGTTGTGTAGGATATGACCATTAGCGGGGTCTGTCTCCAACATGCCGCCGCTGCGCTGGGCAATATTGCCGAGTTGAACCAGCAGCGTACTGATGTGGCCACTTTCGATATCAGACGCCAATTGGCCACCATTTTTAATACCGTCGAAGAAATTCTGGATGTGGATGGCATCCAAGGCCTGTGAAGGGTTGGTAAGGTTGCGTGCATTAATCACTAGATCGTTTTTAACCTCTTTCACCAACTCACCCTTGAGGTCATACACTTTATAGGCATTTCCGCCATCAATTTGCAAAGAACCATTTTCACCGTAGAAGATAACGCCAACGGACGAACCTTCTACCGGTGTACCATTGCAGCTCCTACCTTCCCATGTAATCATACTTTGGTCAGCAAATTCCAAGCTAATGACCTGCGTATCGGGGGTCTGCCAGTCATCCCGATAGCGATATCGTCCACCGGTGGAGGTCACTTTGGTGGGGTAATCCACCTGTAGGCCCCAGCGGGCGAGGTCGACCATATGCGTACCGTTATTCAATGCCTCACCGGTGCCCCAATGCCAGAACCAATGCCAATTGTAATGGATCAGGTTGTCTTTAAACGGACGCCGCGGCGCGGGACCCTGCCACAACTCGTAGTCCAACCACGCCGGCACCGTTATCTCCTTGCCCACACCGATAGATGGCCGGTTATTGGAATACCACGTTTTCGCGTAATAGGGTTTACCGATGATACCGCCGTGCAGTTCCTGGATCGCTTGTGCTACATTGGGCCAGGAACGGCGTTGGTTACCCATTTGGATGACATTGCCGTATCTTTTCTGTGCCGCAATAAGCAGCTCCCCCTCATTTGGATTATGACTGGCCGGCTTTTCGAGGTAAACGTGCTTTCCCGCTTTCGACGCCAAGATAGCCGCTGGGGCATGCCAGTGGTCAGGTGTCGCGACCACCAAGGCATCAAAATCTTTTTTCTCGAGCAATTTCCTGATGTCTCCCTCGAGGTTGGGACGTGCGCCCTGTATGGTCTCCACCTGGGCGGCACACTTTTCAGCCGCCCGCGAATCCACGTCACATATATAAGCGATTTCACAATTGGGCTGCGACGAAAAATTCTTGGATAGCGCAAGCCCCCTTGCATTCACCCCCATCACGGCCACACGAACACGATCGTTAGCTTTTAAGGTATTTACATAAGCCCGAGCGTTCATCCCGGTAAAAACGCCACCTAATGATAAAGCCGCAGCGCCGATCGTTGTTTTCTTGATAAACTCTCTTCTTGAATTCGTTTTGGCATCCATAACTTAGTTAATTAAATTGATATATACTGTTTTAGTCAATCCATCCTTTCATAGCGCTGGCAATTACCAATTATTTCAAGAAAAAACCGAAAAATCACCCATGGTTTTACTCGACTACGCATTTGGGTTATGTGTTTGCTGAAATTCCCACCATGATCGCAGGTTACATTTTCAGCAGCCCGGCTACATTTACGGCTACACCGCCCCGCCGTTTACTTTCGTCTGCGGCTTCCATGAACGCAACCAATTCTGTGGTCTCCTCGGGGCTGACCGGAACGATACCGGAATTGAAAAAATCGACAATATGATAAAGTAACGGTAAATATCCCTTGTATTCACCAATTGTTTGCTGGCCTTTAGTGCCATAAGCCATGCCACCAAACCCACCTTTCCCTTCTCGGATCCCTCTAAAAACGCCAACGCGGCCATCGGTCCATGTGCCAACGACAATATCCGTTCCATCGCTATACATGCGCCTAACCTCTTTGCAACCCGTCCCTAACAATGCGTATAACATTTCAACGCCATGTATGCCATACCAAAACAAATCCGGATGGGTGGGTTCTAATGTAGCAGGTGCAAAAGCATCGGCACCCGTAATGTTACCAATCAACTTCCCCGAGGCCAACGCTGGGATGTTCTCGACATATCGCAATGAAGATGATGAAAAGGTAGGTATGCCATATTGTTTTGCCGCGTCAAAAATCGCCTTCGTATCCGACAAAGAAGCCGCAATCGGTTTGTCGATAAACACACGCTTACCCGCTTTGAATACCTGCAACACCTGCTCCAAGTGGAGCCGACCATCATTGGTTTCCAGTAGGACCACATCTACTTGCGCCAATAATGCCTCGATTGAATCCACGATAGCGACTCCGTGCTTTTTCACGTCATCTATGTATCCCGGTATACGTTTAGCGCTGCTTTCAATGGTCCTACTTCCGTAGGGATAAGCGGCCACTACCCTGTATCCCTTAAGCTTCTCATCGGAGGTAGACGCGTTCAGCTCCTTCGTAAATGCCACACTGTGCGAGGTGTCCAAACCTATGATTCCCACACGCTTCCCTGGCATCGGTTCATTTGAAAAACCCACTTTGGTCATGGACATTGCGGATAAACCGACGCCCATAGCAGTTAGGTCTTTTAAGAATTTTCTTCGATCTATTTCCATAGTAATTTTACTTACGTGTACGTACACGCACCTTCCGAAAGCACCAAGGCCCTATATATTTTCCTATTTTTCACACGGCTCTATGGTATTTATAATTGCATTGCGGTAACGTACCCGCTAAATACGCCATTATATTTTTCTCTTCCAAATTATTTAATGAAAAATTTCCCCTATCCGTCGTGATCGGCGGGCTATTAAAGATTAGTTCTTGTAAAACGCAACATTCTCGCTTGTAATGATATCAATGGGCATGTATTGTTCTTTGGCTACTTCCTGTCCGGTAACAACGTGCTGGAACAACGCCGTTATCCCGGCGTAGCCCTGTTCTTCTGGCTTCTGGCCAATCAGGAAATCGATGGTTCCGTCGTTCAGGTAGCCTACATTCTCGGCTATCGGATCGTAACCGATGAGGATGTATGGCTTGGTCGGTCGTTTGCGCAGGTATTTGGCCACACTCCGCACCCTGGAGTTAGTCACGAAGAATGCTGCGATGTCGGGGTGCCGCCCCATGCAGTCCCTCAATGCGGCGCCTATCGCTTCGTCTGTGGTATTTGTGATATCAATTCTCTCTATTTCAATATAACTATCCACCCTATTCGTCGCCTCCATATACGCGCGAAATCCTTCCTCTTTCCGCAACAGGTGATGATAGGCATCGATTTCCCTGGATATATTAACGACAAGCACCTTTCCTTGTTTTAACCCGAATCGTATCAGTTGACCTGCCAAAGACCCACTTTTGAATAAGTGCGGACCAATATATGCCAAGGCCTTTGCGTCGGGTATATCCGAATTAATAAATACATAAGGCAACTCCCTAGATTCACAAACCAAGATGAATTTCCGTGCCTCTTCTACGAAGGAAGGGGCTAAAACCACCCCGTGGAAGCCACCCTCTAAAATTGCCATGGTCTGTTTCTCAAATGATTTTTTGTCGTTGAGGTCAAAGAGAAACAACTCCAATTGGATACCATATTGTTTGATTTCGTTGTGCGCACGCTCCACCCCCACACGTAGCGCCCCCCAATAATCCGTTTCCTTTGCATTGGGTATCAGTACGGCAAATCGATTGGTTTTCTTGGAAGCCAACCTACTGGCAAGTATATTCGGCTGAAAACCGATTTCCCTGATGATATCATTGATTTTCTGCCGGGTCGTTTCCGATACCCCTTTCCGATTATGTATCACCCGATCCACGGTTGCTATCGAAACATTCGCTCGCCTCGCGATTTCTTTTACGCCCGAAAGCTGTCTCACCGGGTTATCTTTTTTCACGATCTGTTTGTTTTTTATTATCAGCACTTGTCCCGTTTTAACGGGATACTACCCTTGATGATTACGCATGAACACAAAAAACAGCCAAGGCTGCCCGATTTGTTGGCGTTTTGAATCGGGTTAAATCCCATACTGCTTTAATATCTTCAGCACGGCAGGGCGTATCTTTTGCAACATTCGGTCGAAGCCGAGATCATTGGGATGGGTACCATCTGTGGTAGCCTCGTGATCGTCACCCAACAGACCGTCAGCTGTAATCAAATAAAGGTCGTCCACCTCTTTTTGCAATTGGTCTATTTCGTACTTGAAATTGGCATTCTGGGCAGCCACGCGTTCCGCTATCGACCGATTGAAGTTCCCGCCTTCTCGCACGACGCTTTGTATCGCAATAATAGGCACTCCGGGATGGCTGGCACGGATGGTTTTCACGAGGTCGGCCGTACGCGCCGTCACCTGGGCCGGCGACGAATTGGGCACACAGTCCAAAATGAAGGCATCCATATCCATTTGAGCGAGTGCTTTGGCCACTTCAAGTTCCATCTTTGCATTGCCACTTACGCCGAAGTTCAAGAAATGATAACCCGTTTCCCGGGAAAGCCTTGCCGGATACGCCAAACCCGGACGGCTGGCCGACGCGCCATGCACAATGCTCGAGCCATAAATGACAATGTTCTTTTCAAACGGGTTCGGCCTTGCTGAAATATCGGCATCTGCTTCTATACCGATTTCCAGGGAGGTTGTTTCGTCATATAGCGGAAGATAAAGCAAACATTCCTTATCGCCCGGTTCCATATCTTGTACTAACGTATATTCGTTGCATTCGTTGGTGGCCGGCCGCGCTACGCCGGCATATTGCCAACGACCATCCCGTTTTATGTAAAGGTCCAGCCCCTCAAAAGCGATTGCCGTCATGTTATTCCCCGGCTTCCGTGCACTCGTGCACCACTTTGCCGCAATCTTTGTACTGTTGGTGCTGAAGCTGATGGCCAACCCGGCCGAATGGGTCAACAAGCGCTTTACAGTGAGGGGCATCGCTGGGAATGCCGTTGTGTCCAAACGATGGTAGAACGGTCCGTCCGGAAATGGTTTGCCTATAAGGGTGAGTTGTTGGGCATCCGTGTAACGCAAGGTATCGGCCGCTTCTGCAAACGAGCAATCCACCATGCCCATGCATACAAAGCATACCCACAGGTATTTAATTCTTCCAATCATATCGTGATTTTTAGCTTTCTAATTGGCGTTAAAAGTAAGAAAATTATCTCTACGACCAACATGGCTTGCAGGAGATCTGCCCACTATCTGGATGACAGAATTGGCTGCGTCCGGCACCCGCCATACCCTAATCCGCAGCCATCGTTATATGGAGGAAGTCTCAATCAAATCGAGCCAGCACTTCGTGCCTCATTTTTTTATGCATCGAACCCGCTCAAGCACGCTTGGCCGGACCACTCCATAAAAAAACCCTTGCGAAAGCAAGGGCTCCATTGCGTTGGTCGGGATGACAGGATTCGAACCTGCGGCCTCTTCGTCCCGAACGAAGCGCGCTACCGGGCTGCGCTACATCCCGCTTCTGGCTCGGTTGGTGTGCAAAAATATTACTTTCTCACGAAAAAATTCAACCCATTTCTTGGATATTCCATTTTTTATTTAACTTTGTGAAAAAAAGTACTTTCAGATGAAGAAAGAGAAAGACTATGTCGGGGATCTCGCCGAAATCCGCTCGATGATGGAACGGACCTCCAAGTTTCTGTCGCTCTCGGGTTGGTCGGGTGTCATGGCGGGTATTTATGCCCTGGCTGCTGCCTACATCACGTATGAGAGGCTTGGTTTCAATCCACTCGAAATAATACCGCCAACCGTTGAAGCCACCGAGGCATTGCCCATCCCCACCGAATTGCTATCATTGGCGCTCGGCACCTTGTTGCTTGCGATAGGCACCGCTATCTTTCTTTCACAGCGCAAATCCCGCAAGCGGGGCGAAAAGCTATGGAATGCGCCCTCACGTCGCCTTGTCATCAACATGGCTGTCCCGCTTATTACGGGTGGGCTAGTGATCCTTATGCTTCTTGCCCATGGAATGGTTGGTTTAATAGCGCCATTTTCACTCATTTTTTATGGTTTGGCCCTTTATAGTGCCGGCAGCTTCACTTATGGAGCAGTTAAATTTTTGGGGCTGATGGAGATTATGCTTGGCCTGATCGGCACATTTTTTATCGGTTACGGATTACTTTGTTGGGCCATTGGCTTTGGCATACTGCATATTATTTACGGAATCTATATCCATTATCGCTACGAAACCGAGCGATAATTATGGTCGCAAACAAAACCATCGTATTTACATCGAGCACCCCAGTAGTCAATAGAGAAATAATTAGCTGAAAAGTGAAAACAGCAATAGACGGATTATATAAAGCATTCGAAAGCCGGGTGAGGCTCGGTATCATGTCGGCATTGGTGGTGAATGATACGCTCGACTTCAATGCACTGAAAGAATTTCTGGGCGTTACGGATGGTAATCTGGCAAGCCACATCAAGGCGCTCGAAAAGGAGCAATTCATCGGGGTTAACAAATCATTTGTCGGTAGGAAGCCAAATACGCAGTATTTTATTACCGCCGATGGCAAAACAGCCTTCGACAGGCACCTTAAAGCATTGGAACAATTAATTAAATCACAAAGCAAATGAACATACCCTTATTTTTTATTCAATAACTTTGAAAAACAAAGTTCTTTTTCCATAACTTTGATAATCTTCACTCCAACATCATGAAAACTGAAATCCGTACCCATCTCCACGACCCGGCACATCTGGAAAGCTTATATCGCAACAATCGCGTAGCTTTCAAGCAATCGTTCAATGACCTATTCCCTACCCTCAAAGGCAACATCGTCGCCGAATGTTGGAACGCCCGGCTGAATTATGCAGACGAAACCATCCATTGGGGTAGCCGCAAAGAGTTTTTGTTTATCCTCGTGGCAGCAGCGATAACGGGCCTTATTGCCCAGTTCCCCATGCTATTCTCCATCGATGAGGAATTTTTCTACCCCAGGAACATCGGCTTTATCATTTTTTCGCCGTTAGCGGTATTCTTCGCCTGGAGGCATAATTTGCCACCGCGCAAACTTGCCTTCCTGCTTAGCGCAACGCTGATAAGCGCCGTTTTCATTAACCTGCTACCCAATAACCCAGAAAGTGACACCGTTGTGCTGTCATGCCTCCATCTTGTGCTGGTGCTGTGGTCCCTGTTGGGTTTTGCATTCAGCGGGAACACGAATCCCATCCACACACCGCGGACCGGCTTCCTCACATACAATGGCGACCTGCTGGTGCTAATGGCGCTTATTGCCATTTCAGGTGCCATACTCAGCGGTGTCACCATTGGTTTATTCGCGGCAATAGGGCTCCAAATCGAAGACATTTACTTCCAATATGTCGGAATCACCGGCGCTGCTGCCGTACCCTTGGTTGCCACCTTTCTCATCCAATCCAATCCACAATTGGTCGGAAAAATTTCGCCTGTCATCGCCCGCATATTCTGTCCGCTGGTATTGGCCATGCTCGTTGTTTACCTCATCACCATGGCCTATGGTGGTAAAAACCCATATACCGACAGGGATTTCTTGCTCATCTTCAACGTCATGCTAATTGGGGTCATGGCCATCATTTTCTTTTCCATTGCTGGCCCTTCGCCTACCAAAAACCGCTGGGAGACAGGGATCATCACGCTACTAGCTGCCGTAACGGTTGTCGTCAACATCGTCGCGCTTTCTGCCATTTTGTTCCGTATCGCCGAGTGGGGCATCACCCCCAACCGGGTTGCGGTGTTAGGCGCCAATGTATTAGTGTTGATGAATCTTATATGGGTACTCGTTCAACTCATCCGCGTGCTGCGGGCGGACGTACCTATAACAAGGGTGCAAGTCGTCGTTGCTCGCTACCTACCCATTTATTGTATTTGGGCACTCATCGTGACGTTCCTTTTCCCGATGATATTCGGAATATAAGTCTTGGTAAAATGGTGCAACGGCTGCACCTGTACTTCCCGTAAGGCGGAACTGTCTGAACTAAATGATGAAAAACTCGTTTAGTTCAGATTTTTTCATAAATTTCACAAACGAACTTCACTTGTTCATGTGGTTATGCAGAGATCGTCGTACAATCCAGGTCCCGTCATAGACTTAGGCGAATTCCGAAAAGGGCAGTTGGCCGGGTGTGATGAACTTCTGTTCAACGAATTACGTGGCGAAAAAACTATCGAGACGCCGCATATGCATGACTTTTTCATCATTATTCTTTTTGACCGGGCCTCGGGAGTACATAATATCGATTCTATCGATTACCTCATCGGCAATCAAGAAGTACATGTATTATTCCCCGGACAGATGCACAAGTGGAATATCAAAGAGGGTACCATTGGCTACCAGCTAATGGTCGAAAGGGCATTCTTCGAACAATTCGCTCCTTTTTTCAGGTTTTCTTTTACCAATTATCAGAACCATCCCGTAATCAAGCTTACCGGAACGGCATTTTCAATGCTGATGTACGAATTCAATGCAATCAAGAGCGAGCTGAATGCAGAAAACCCACTCAAGCACCTGATCAACGCACGGGCTGCCGTTATCGCAGCTATTGTAAGCAAGCAGGCAGAACATATCTTCACAGCGTTCAAGGTGTACCAATCCAACCCGAAATTGGCAGCGTACAACACGCTGATAGATAAATTTTACAGGGAACAAAAATCGGTTTCCTTTTATGCAGAGAAATTACACATTTCAGCCAATTACCTCAACACCCTTTGTAAAAGACACTTAAAGGTTTCAGCGATGCAACTTATCCATCAGCGTTTGAGTACGGAAGCAAAAAGATTACTACAAAATAAAAATCTGATGATCAAGGAGATCACTTTCAAATTAGGGTTTGCCGATCATTCCTATTTTTCCAACTTCTTTAAGGCGCAAACAGGTATAACACCAACCGAATTTCGGAAAAAAATATAAAACATCGCATCCTTTCCCGTTGGACCAATGCGCGAAAAAGATAAATCCCACAAGGATAGTCCGCTTTTACGATAGTATAATTCGCTTTATCTCACGTACTTTGCCGGTGATAAATTAAGAAGCTATGGCGAAGACCACTATTTCACGCAAAGATTTTCTGAAACATTCAACATGGGGACTAGCCGGGTTATCCATTATCCCCAGTATGGGATACGCAGGATCCGGTTTAGACGAAACCACGGAAACGGGGAACCCAACAATCGTACCCCAACAAACACGTAATTATACCCTAAAAAACGTCCGATTGGAAACCGGTTTCGAATACGAAGATGAAACCGTCATCGGAACCAAAACCGAACTATTTACTGTCGAAATAGCTGACGGCAAAATTAGGAAGATAAATGCCAACCAACCGCTATCAGACGCCGTCGATGCCAAAGGATTACTGATGCTACCGTCTTTCAGGGATATGCATATCCATTTGGACAAGACTTTATATGCCGATAAATGGCGTGCAGTACGCCAGTCCGGGGGAATAAAGGGAATGATCGAACTGGAGCAAAGAACGTTGCGAGATATGCTGAAAAATTCTACCTACAAAGCAGAACAATTGATTGAACTTTTACAATCATACGGAACAGGATTTGCCCGCAGCCACGTAAATATAGAGCCGACCTCTAAACTAGATTCATTAACAAATCTGGAATTAGCGCTAGCAAACAAAAAGGGTGTTTTCGATGCGGAGCTTGTTGCTTTTCCACAGCATGGCCTGTATTATACGGATTCCCTTCCCTATATGAAAGAAGCAGCCAAAATGGATATTGATTTTATCGGTGGCCTAGACCCCACAAACGTGGACGGCTCCATTGAAAGAACCATTGATACCACCGTTCAACTCGCCTTGGACAATAACAAAGGGATCGACATCCACCTGCATGAATCTGGCGTATCGGGGCAAAAGACCATCGAATATTTAATGGCCAAAGTAAATGAGAATCCTATTTTAAAAGGAAAAACCTTCGTAAGCCACGCTTTTGTGCTTGGAAGGTTAGATAAGGCCCAGCAGGAGTCTATCGCAGAACAGTTGGCTTTAGCGCAAGTGGGTATTGTCTCCACCATTCCGTTCGGTGGTTTGATCATGCCGATTCCCACACTGTTGAAACACGGCGTGAAGGTGATGACAGGCAACGACAGTATTGTGGATTACTGGAGCACAATGGGTACGGGGAGTGTGTTGCAGAAAACGAACCTCGCCGCTCAATTGTATGGACAGGTAACAGAGTTCGGACTGTCGAGGATGTTGAAACTGGCAACCGCCGGCCCCATTCCGCTAAATGACAAAGGCATCCAGCAATGGCCGAAAGTAGGTGACGATGCAAATGTGGTATTGATAGAGGCAAGCTGTTCCGCAGAAGCGGTTTCCCGAATGTCACCCGTTCGTTCATTAATCCATCGAGGGAATAAAGTCTATTAACGTAACATCGACACATTAGGCAATCGTTTTTTAATCGGGCCCATTACCATTATAAAAAACAACAAAGAGATGAAATCATATTTTTTAGCAGTGACTTTAATAGCAATGGCAACCTCCTGTCATTCAACCCCAAAAGCATACACTAGCAATGGCGATCGAGATGTTTTAGAAGCAGTCCGGATGAACGATGTCAAAGCGACAAAAAAATTGTTGATGAATGGTGCAAATATAAACGCCGTTGACGAAAGTAAACGTTCTCTGTTGTTGATCGCGACCAGCAACACCAATACCGAAATGGCAAGATTGCTTGTAAAACATGGTGCGGATGTAAACCAACAGGCAAATAATTTGGATAGTCCATTTCTGTACGCGGGAGCAAGCGGACAAACAGAACTGGTGCAGCTTTTTTTGAGCAGTGGGGGCCGTTTTGATGTTTTTAACCGCTATCATGGTTCGGCACTGATACCTGCCTGTGAGCGCGGGCATATCGAAACGGTACAATTGCTAGCCAACACAAAAAATTATCCGTTAGACCATGTCAATCGTTTAGGGTGGACTGCCTTATTAGAAGCCATCATTTTGGGGGATGGCAGCGAAAAATATCAAAAAATTGTCCAAATCCTGAAAAATGCGGGGGCAAAAATGGATATTCCGGACCATGATGGCGTAACGCCTTTGCAGCATGCAGAACAAAGGGGATATAAGGAAATCGCCTCCACTATAAAATCGTAAAAGCAAAACATACCATGCAAGTAAATTATGCGGAACACAAAAAAAGACATTATACGTTAAAAAATGTACGGTTGGAAACCGGCTTTATCAAGGATGAAAGTGGAGTGATAGCTACGCAAACCGATTTGTTTTGCGTTGAAATTAACAATGGGCAGGTTAGCCAGGTGTTCGCGAATGATGAACAATTAGCGGATGCCATCGATGCCAAAGGTCTATTGATGCTTCCTGCCTTCAAAGATATGCACATACATCTTGATAAAACCCTATACGGTTTGCCTTGGCAGGCGCTTTCTCCAAAGCGAAGGACAGTCGCAGATATGATTGCCTATGAGCAGGAAATAATCCCACACCTTTTAAAAACTTCTGTTGAACGTGCCGGACAACTCATCAATCTGTTGCAAAACTATGGGACAACGTTTGCCCGTACCCATTTCAACGTGGACACCACATCCGGGCTTCGCTCGTTGGAAAACCTGGAGAAAGCGTTGAACAACAAAAAGGGCACTTTTAGTGCAGAACTGGTTGCTTTCCCACAGCACGGATTGTATTACACCGATTCGGCAGCATTGATGAAAGAGGCAGCCCAGCTACCAAATGTATCTTTTGTTGGCGGACTGGACCCTTTCAGCATCGATGGGGACATAGAAAAGGCCATTGACTTTACCGTCCAGCTCGCGATCGACAATGATAAAGGGATAGACATCCATTTACACGATGCCGGTGAGGAAGGGATACGAACCATCGAATACCTGATTGAACACACGTTGAAAAATCCACCGTTACAGGGAAAAACCTATGTTAGCCACGCTTTTGCACTGGCCCATCTTTCGCAAAAAGCGGCCGAGGGGATTTCCGAAAAGCTATCCGAAGCAAAGGTTGGAATTGTATCGTCCGTTCCCTTCCGAAATAAAATAACGATGCCTATTCCCACTTTGGTAAAACACGGCGTGGAAGTATTGGTGGGCAATGACAATGTACAGGATTATTGGAGCACCTTCGGGACAGGCAACATGCTGCAAAAAGCCAAGCTGATCGCCGAATTGTACGGTTGGGAAACGGAATTTGACTTGTCCAGAACATTACGTTTTGCCACGAAAGGTACACTCCCCTTAGACAATAATGGAGCGATGCAGTGGCCTATGACCGGCGATGATGCCGACATTGCTTTGGTAGATGCCAGCTGCTCGGCAGAAGCCGTTTCAAGAATGTCGCCCGTAAATATCCTAATCAGTAAAGGCAACATGGTGCCTTTGAAAAGTTAAAGGGCACTTTTTATCTCATTGAGCGGCTTTATTGCGATAGTTGAAAACCCGTTAAAATAAAAGAGACCGCTCACCTTAAGGTGAGCGGTCTCTTTTGATGAGTCGGGTTGGCGGGATTCGAACCCACGACCTCCAGCACCCCCTGCTGGCGCGATACCTGGCTACGCTACAACCCGATTGGGAGTGCAAAGATAAAAAAATTTTCAATTCAGGTCAGATAAAAAGCATGCCGCCCCACGCTTTTTTATCTTTGTTTCTAGCTCCAATGCTTCCCTTCGATTCGAAACCTCAAAGGTATACGTCTGTCGGCAGGGGATTCGAATCGGACAAAAAACAGTGGTTGCTAACCATTTTTATCGCCGATATATTTATAGAACGCATCGCGGTAGGTATCCCCCACCGGAATAACCTTATCTTCGATAAAGATACGGCCCCGTTCGATGCTCGCTATCTTATCCAAAGCGACAATATACGAACGATGCACACGTACAAATCGATTGGACGGTAAGATGTCCTCCATCTTTTTCATATTCTGCAGGGTAACGATTCGCTCCATAGCCGTATAGATCGAGATGTAATCTTTGAGTCCTTCGATATACAGGATATCATCGAGGTCTACCCGCTGTATTTTATGCTCCGTTTTAACGAAGATAAAATCCACGGCATCACTTGGAAGCGGCGTCGGAACCGGCAGCTGCACCTGCTGTTGGGGACGATTATTCAAAATTTTCTGTACCGATCGGTAAAACCTGTCGAAGGCAATGGGTTTGAGCAAATAATCGACGACGTTGAGCTCATAGCCATCCAACGCATATTGCGGGTAGGCCGTGGTGAGAATCACGTCGCATTTCCCATTGATGATTTTAAGGAATTGTATACCGGTCAGTTCGGGCATCTGCACATCCAAAAACGCTAGGTCGACCTCTCCATTCTGCACCATGGTTAACGCCTCAATGGCATTGGTTGTACTGGCTACCAATGTCAATTCGGGAACCTTATCAACGTAGTCAGCGATGATGTCCAATGCTAGCGGCTCGTCGTCTACGGCAATACATCGTACCATGGCAAATCTTTTTGGGGTTATAAATATATGAAAAGTTCGCTACTGTAATAATTTTCAGATTCCACAACATTGATGGTATGCCGGTCCGGATACCCCAATTGCAGCCTTCGCTTGAGATTTGTCAGCCCAACGCCTTTCGTTTGGTCTTTGTTCACTTGGTTCTTGGCATTCTCGGCTTTGAAATACAACCGTCCGTTTTGAACGCTAATATCGATACGGATTGGCTGGTGTTCATCGGTGGATACACCATGCTTAAATGCATTCTCGAGAAACGAAATCAATAACAACGGCATGATGCGGCGCCCCGCTTCTTCGATGTCGACATGCAGGTCTACATGCACTTTCTCCTTGAAGCGCAGCTTCTGCAGTTCGATATAATTTTTCAGGTAATTTATCTCTTCTTCCAGCAGCACGGTCTCCTCATTGCTTTCATACAGCATGTAGCGCATAATTTCAGACAATTTGAGAATGGCCTCCGGGGTCTTTTCCGATTTCTTATAAGCCAGTGAGTAGATGTTGTTGAGCGAATTGAATAGGAAATGTGGGTTAATTTGCGACCTTAGAAATGCGAGTTCAGCATTGAGCTTTTCCGTTTCCAGGTTCTTCCGGTCCTCGCGGGTCCTGAAATTCGTTGAAATCACGTAAACAGCCGTACTCAACAGCATAAAAAAAAGACCTGAAATCAGCGCCGCCACCATATACTGCATGGGTGTTAATATTTTCTGTTGCCCATCACTATCACGATACTGCAGAATGATATCATCGTAATACAAGGCGATCCCGTACTTCACCACGATGGATACCGCCAAGACAATAGCAATATAACCGACTGCGCGCCAATATCGGCCCATACCGATCAATATCGGGTTGATTACAAAATAGTGTATATAGAAGATAATGACATTCAATGCCCCGTAAAGCAAGATAAGGATTACGGCATGGTCCGGGTGCTCCCTAACGTTTACCAAGAATAAGACCGTTAGCAGCGCCAACCAAACCAATCCATGCGTCAAAACCGCTTTATTTTTAAGCATAATTACAAATATAGGACTAGCAACCCATATCGTCGGTCCTTATCGACGAACACCCCGCTTCCATCGGCCAACACGCTATTTTGACGGACAAACTCCCCAATCCCGTTGGTCTAGAAAATCCTACCGTTGGTCTAAAACTTTTTCGCGGTTAAACTGTAATCGATTTCTTTGTAGTGTGCAAAAGGAAATTGATGTGATAGGCTAACCCTGAAACATATAGAAAGATGAAAAAGTTTCTCAGTAACATTTCCCCCTTCCTGCTCCTTGTCATTCCATTTTTCGTGGGCTTGATATTAGTAGCGAAGCAACCGCAAAGTGAAATCACACAAGAGCGTATCCAATTGAATGCGTCGTTCATTTCACTTCCCGAGGTAGATGTTTTTAACGTATTGCTATGGCGATAACGGTGCCACTTGTGTACCTTTGCCCCCATGCTCCGTACACGCTTATCTCTCCATAGTATCCTGTCTGCGCTCGACCTCGATACGGCATGTCTCCCCTTGTTGGAAGAGGCGCCCGGACACGAAGCAATTTTGGGGGCGCATACCCCCCATGCTGTATATGCCGCCATCCGTGATATAGGTAATATACTCCGTGTAGCACCAAAGGCCAACCAATTGGCCGAAGACCTTGAGGAGCGCATCAATATCATTACCCATAAATTAAAGTTCATTACCGACGAAAACAAACCGCACGTGGTGTTTATAGCGGATATTCCGCCCGTTCGGCCTGTCAACGATGCCTATCTTGAAACGATTACGCGGCTTGCAGGCGGCATTCCGGTTACCTCATTTGCAGAAGGAGCCGCCGCCGATGTAATGGTGGTGATCGGTGAAACGCCTATGCAGCAATTAATAGCTACGCTACCCACCCTGATCGCCACACCCGAATGGACACAAACCAAGGCGGTAAAACAAGGCAATGTGTATATTATCCACCACCCTGACCACCTACGGCAGCCCGGTGCACTCATCGCCGACGACATCGAAATCCTTGCTGAGATTTTTCATCCGAAACAGTTTATTTTCGGGCGCGATGGAGATGTCTGGATGAAATTCGAAGTGCAATAACTTACCGCGTATCCAGCAAGTAGCGTTTGAATGTGCTAAAATCCACGTTCATCGCCATGGCCTGCTTTTTCCGGCCCCCTAATTGATGTACCTGCACAGGGGGTATTATCTTCGTTGCAAGTTCCGGGGTAAATACCTCGGGGAATTTGCACGGATGGGCAGTCGACAGGAAAACCGATGCATAGGTACCGGGGTATTCCTTTCGGTACCGTTCGGCAGCCAACCAAGCAATAGCCGTATGGGGGCAAGCAATATAATTATACCGGTCGTATAGCACCTGTATAGCGTCGCGCGTTTCCACGTCGGTAACCGTATATGACGACACCAACCGCTTCAATGCATCCCGGTCATTACCGAACATATCCATGATACGTACCCAATTGCTCGGGTTTCCCACGTCCATGGCGTTGGCCAAGGTCTGCACTGAAGGGCGTGGTTCATAACGACCATCCTGCAAAAAGCGCGGCACGGTATCGTTCACATTCGTTGCCGCAACAAAGTGTTTCACGGGCAACCCCATCTTGTAGGCCAACAGACCCGCTCCAATATTGCCGAAGTTGCCACTAGGCACCGAGAAAACCACTTCCTGCAAGCCTTGCGCCCGCAATTGGGCATAGGCATAAAAGTAGTAGAAGGTCTGCGGGATAAGTCGGGCGATATTGATTGAGTTGGCCGAGGTAAGCCGTAATGCGGCTTTCAATTCCGCATCGTTGAATGCTTCCTTAACCAACGCTTGGCAGTCGTCAAAGGTACCGTCCACTTCTACTGCACGGATATTCCGGCCGTTGGTTGTCAACTGCAATTCTTGTACGGGGCTCACCTTTCCGCGGGGATACAGGATGGTCACCCGGGTGCCGGGCACGCCCAGGAAACCCAGGGCTACCGCCCCCCCAGTGTCACCGGAGGTTGCCACCAATACGTCGAGTACCCGCTCATCCGCTTCCGAAAGTGTTGCCATCACACGGCTCATAAAGCGGGCGCCGAAATCCTTGAAAGCCAGCGAGGGTCCGTGGAACAGTTCCAGTACAGCCATACCACTATCCAGCGGACGCACCGGTGCCTCGAAATCAATGGCGTCGTCGATGATACGGCGTAAATCAGCTGTAAGGATCGCATCGCCGATCAGTGCAGAAGCAACCTTAAATGCTATATCCTGGAAAGTAAACTGCGCGATATGCTGGATGAAATGGGCATCCAACATCGGAATGCTCTCTGGCATGTAGAGGCCTTTATCTGCCGGCAGGCTATTAAATACCGCTTCCTTGAACGGCACGCGTAAATCTCTATTGTTTGTACTGTATAGTCGCATGATGATCCAATTTAGTCACCTATCACTTTTGGCCCCGTGGCGTTGATGTCCGAAACGTAGCCGTTGCTGTCGATGCCCTGCTGCTTCAGAAGCTCCTGCACGGTGGCGGTAATACGGGCGGCCACATCTTTGCTTTGGGCGAAAGCGAAGACCGAGGGTCCCGAGCCGGAAATACCGAAGCCCAATGCCCCCGATTCCATGGCCAAGCGGCGCATCTCGTAAAACTCGGGGATAAGAATGGCACGGGTGGGCTCGATAAGCACATCGTGCATGCTCCGCCCGATGAGTTCGTAGTCGTTGCTAAAAAGCCCGGCCATCAGTCCGGCGATGTTGCCCCACTGGGTTACGGCATCTTTGAGGGCGACCTTCGTGCGAATCATCTGCCGCGCATCGCGCGTAGGCACATCCACATGCGGAAATACCACCGATGCAAACAGCGACGGCGGCACCGGCAGTTTCACCACATCCAGCGGGTCATAACCCCGTATCAAGGTAATCCCCCCCATCAAGGCCGGGGCCACGTTGTCGGCATGGCCATGGCCGCAAGCCAGCTCCTCGCCCTGCACCGCAAACGGCAGCAGTTCCTCGCGCGACAATGGGTTGCCGAGCAAGGTGTTGATGGCAAAGAGCCCCGCCACCGTGCTTGCCGCGCTCGATCCCAGGCCACTGCCGATAGGCATCTGTTTATGTAATTCGATGGCTACGCCGAGGTCGGCCCGCCCGATATGTTGCAGGTAGGTCAGTACACTGGCGCTCACCGTATTCTTTGTTGCTTCTCGGGGCAACCGACCATCGTCGCCGGTCACGTTTACCAAATGGACACCCGGTTCATCAACCTTTCGAATGCACACCTCGTCGCCCGGCTCGTCTAGGGCAAACCCCAGCACGTCAAACCCACAAACCATGTTAGCCACCGTAGCAGGCGCAAACACATGCACTTGTTCCTTTTCCATTGACTCCATTTAATTATGCACCCACATTGACCAAATCAGCAAATACCCCCGCTGCCGTCACTTCGGCGCCCGCTCCTGGGCCTTTAACCACCAACGGTCGCTCCTTGTACCGTTCCGTGGTAAACGAAATGATGTTATCGCTGCCCGAGAGGGCGAAGAACGGATGGCTGCCATCCACCATTTCCAACGCGATGTCTACCTTGCCATCCTCCAGCTTGCCAATATAACGGATTACCTTGTTTTCCGCCTGGGCTTTTTGCTTCAACGCATCGAAGTGGGCATCGGCGGCCTTCAGTTCGCGGTAAAAATCGGCCACCGAGGCCGCACTGATACAGGCATCGGGCAAGATAGCACCCAGTTGCACAGCCTCGGGCTCGAGAGGGTACCCCGCATCGCGGGCCAGTATGAGCATCTTACGCATGAAATCGGTCCCTTTCAGGTCGTCGCGCGGATCGGGTTCGGTATAACCGAGCTCCTGGGCGGTTTTCACCACATCGTAAAACGAGGCGTCGCCCGTGAAGTTGTTGAAGATATAGGAAATCGTACCCGACAGGATCGCCTCGATACGAACGATCCGATCGCCGCTCATCATCAAGTCGCGGAGTACCCGAACAATCGGTAACCCTGCACCCACGTTGGTTTCATAAAAGAAATCCACGCCGTGTCTGCGAGCCGTATCGCGCAATAACCGGTACTGGTCGAAACGGCCCGAATTGGCTATTTTATTGCAAGTCACCACAGAGATGTTCGACTGAAACAATCCCTCATAGTGTTGTATGGGCAACTCGCTTGCCGTATTGTCTATAAACACGCAGTTGGGCAAATTCATCTGCTTCATGCGCGACACAAACACTTCCAGATCAGCCTGTTCGCCCGATTCCTGCAGCTGTTCTTTCCAGTCATCCAGCGCGATTCCATCTTCATGGAAGAGCATCTTGCGGGAGTTGCTGATGCCTACCACTTTAATTTCAATATCGTTGTTATCGAGCAAGAAGCTGTGCTGCTTGCGTATCTGGCGAAAGAGCGTCGACCCGATGTTGCCGGTACCTACATTAAATACGTGCAATGTCTTATTCAATTTGGCAAAGAAAGCATCATGCACGGCATTCAATGCCTTTGCCAGATCATCATGGTTAATGATTACCGAAATGTTGTATTCGGATGAGCCTTGCGCTATTGCCCGCACATTGATACCGTTGCGGCCCAGGGCATGGAATAACTTACCCGACATACCCGGTGTCTGTTTCATGTTTTCGCCCACAATGGCAAGTACGGAAAGGTTTTCTTCGATTTCGGGCTCCGAAAGCTTATTTGCTTGCAATTCCAATTCAAACTCAGCTTCGATGAGTGCCTTCGCCCGCTGTGCATCTGCGGGGTGCACGGCAAACGTAATGCTATGTTCGGAGGATGACTGGGTAATCAATACCACATTAATCTGCTCGCGTGCCAATAGCGTAAACAACCGACCGCTGAAACCTGTACGGCCCACCATGCCTCCACCCATCACATTGATGATGCTGATTGCTGGAATGGACGAGATACCTTTAATGGGTAACGAAGTCCGGCCACTGTCGTACTGAATTACGGTACCGGCAAACTCCGGATTAAACGTATTGCGGATCACAATGGGGATTTTCTTGAGAAACGCAGGGATCATCGTTGGCGGATAGATGACCTTTGCCCCAAAATAAGAAAGTTCCATGGCTTCCGTATATGAAAGTACAGGTAATGAAAACGCCTTCTTAACCATGCGGGGGTCGGCAGTCAGCATCCCATCTACATCGGTCCAGATTTCGATGGCGTCGGCCCCCAGGGCCGAGCCGATAATAGCCGCGGTATAGTCGCTCCCACCCCGCCCTAATGTGGTTACCCGTCCTCGTTCATTGGCCGCGATAAACCCCGTAAAGAACAACAGCTCCGACTCCCTCTCGGCCACATACGCCCGGATGGCTTGCTCGGAAAAGGGCTGGTTCACATGCGCGCTGCCGAAATGGCTGTCGGTTTGGATAAGCTCCGTCGTGTCTACGAAACCCACCGCTGGGAAATATTGCTCGGCAATTTTACTCACCAACAATACCGAACAGCGCTCGCCGTAGCTTACAATCAGGTCCTTGCTCTGCAAGCTCAGCTCACGAAGGTTATATACCCCCTGCAACAGGTCTTCCAATTCATTCAGGTAAATCTTCAACCTGGTAAACACCGGATTTTGCCGTTTTACGGTAATCAACCGTTTTACCACCGAGAAATGGCGCAGTTCCATTTCCTTCAGTCCGTCGACAAAATCTTTCCCTTCCGACGCCTCCGTTGCAAGCCGGGTAAGCAGGTTGGTCATTCCGGCCATCGCCGAAAGCACGACGACCGGCCGCTCGCCGGCCTCGTGCGATTTCTTTATTATTTCGAGTACCGCACCGATGCTTTCCACGGTTCCCACGGATGTACCGCCAAATTTGAGTATCTTCATGTTATTACTGTACCTACCAGTTGAAACTAAAAGCGCCTTCCTCTACTCGAGGAAGGCGCTTTATGGTTTTTATCGTTACGACTACAACATAAACTTACTTCCTCCGTGTATTATACCCGGTGGTAATCGTTGTTGTAATGGTCGTATTTCTTCTCACTGTAATTGATATTTCGCGACAAAGAAAACCCTTTATTTCGAAATTTGCAAGAGAATTATCTTTTTTTTGCCTTGGGGCCTAGATATATCGGACTACGATTGCATTATCGTGGCTATCGTTAACATAACTACAGTTAACAATGAGAGACCAAACGTGATACCTCCCTTTAAATCAAGCCTCACTTTAAAAATCTTGTACCCGCTAACAAAAAGAGAAAATATAGTGAATAGAAGCAGAGGAATCGTCAGCAGTTCACCGAAAATTTGGAATGAATTGGGGATACCCAATAAGTGATAGGAATCTATAATCAGCGTAGAAAAATAGGCAAAAGTCAATATACTTCCAAAAAATAGTATGGTGGTTTTATCGATTGACATCTCGCGGTTGTATTACAAACATTTAGTGTAAAATTTGCTAATCAGGTACGCAACCGTCAAAACAGAACCACCTAGGCTCACAGTTAGTGCAAAGATCGTCATGAATCGTGCAGATACCATGGACATAATAACAACAGCCCTCATAGTTTCCACAGCATCCGTGATCTGACCCACATCCCAACAAACAGTTATCGCCACAGTCCGGCTCCGCAGCTGCAACGACATCTATTGGCAAACCGTCATTTTGGAACAATTTAAAAAGGGTAGATATCGAAAACACATTGGCTTGAAGCGATTTCGCGGCACCATCGACAACAATCTTTTTAGATTGGTTATTCTTTTGACTTTCCATAGCATTCTTGAAAGTGGCCTTGTCGACGTAAAGACCATAATATTCATCAAATCTAATACGCTCTTTTCTGTTGTTCAACAAATACTGCTTTAACTTTAATGCGAATTTGTCGGTATTGTTTTTTCGTAGGTATTTTTCCAAAGATTCAGCAAGCCTTGCTGCATCATAAAAATGCTCTTCTTGACAATTAAAATAAGTCTTATCCGTGAGAAAAAAAGGATGAACCGTACAGTCACAATCAGTGCCTTCCATAATTGATCTTATGGTGGTGTTGATAATCGATTTGTGATAACTAATAGAAGATATTAAAAGCGAGGAAGTGCTGCCAACCTGTGTCGCCGGCAACTTTTTAAATACAAACGTCAATAAATCAACGACCTGAGACAAAGTTGAAACGGGATAGCCGGTTCGAGTAAGATCACCGGCTTCGTGAATCACTTTCTCTGCTTGTACGAGTTTCCAGTGCTTTTCATTCAAGTCGAAAACATAATCAATTCGAACAGGTTTAAGACCCGGACTTTCAAATCGCAATTTGGTGCTGATTTGACCATTGTTATAAAGAGAATGATAAATGAGCTCTACAGAATTTGATTCTACTTCAAATCCCAACTCATCTTCATCCAGCTCCAGCTTTCTAATATCGTTTACTGATATGGGATACGATTCGATTATAGAGAAATCTTTCTGATTATAGTTATCGCTCATATCCTCTCTTGAGCATCTTAAAAATACTAGCGAAACAACCGATACCAGCACAATGAAAATACGCTTTCTTTTCATAATTTGGAGGTTATATGATGGTTTATGGGTAATCTTTTGCTATTAAATAAAAAATTAACTGCTACTTAAGACCCGACTCCAATTGGCTTTGCTAAAGGTAAAAATTAATCTGTTCAAATCCAAACCATAGTTGAGAAAGGGACAATCATTTTTTCAGTGTCTTTGATCAGGTAGTCTAATAATCCGCGTCCATATTAAGTTTCGAAGTACTTCTTAAAAAAATTCGTTCGTTTCGTAATATTACTATATGTTCGTAGAACTATTAAAAATTCGAATTTTATGAAGAAACGGTATTCTTATCTATTATGGGCAGCCACCTTGTTTGCCGTTCCGGCGACCGCCCAGCAGGACGAAGTAGCATTGGCCCGCGTCATTTATGAATTCACACATATCAATGACACCCTACAGCCCGAAAAACCGCATCAGGAAGAAATGGTGCTTTATATTGGGCAAAAGGCCACCTTGTACGGCACCTATGCCACCGAACGGATAAACCAGCAAATCAAAAAGCAACTGGATGACCCTTCGTTCGATGGCAACCTCACCATTACCGGCAATGGGCGCACCACGCGCGAATCCTATTATGCAAAGCCAGCCGAACACGTTTTCAAACAGTTGAACAACCTTGCCGGCACACGTTATGCAATCGACGAGGCATACCCCACCATTGACTGGCACCTGACCAGTGACACCAAAACCATTGGCGGTTATACCGTGCAAAAAGCTACGGGCAGCTTCAAAGGCCGGCATTACACGGTGTGGTTTACCACGGAGGTGCCGTTCCAAGCCGCGCCATGGAAACTGCTCGGTCTGCCCGGACTGGTGCTGGAAGCGGCCGATAGCCGCAATCACGTCGTATTCCAATACGCCGGTTTCGAAACGCTGGCAGCGGGTAATGTCACGGTGGCATTACCCCATAATGCCATTCCAACGACAGAAAGGGCATTCGACAAGCTGCGCAGGGCTTACGAAAAAAACCCACAGGCCGCTATGAATGCCCGGTCGCGGGCGGGTGGCCAATCAGCTGGGGGCAGCCCATCCATGGCTGGCATGGATATGTCGCGTATCAAAAGCATCAACGTAAAAAAGGACGGCACGCAGACTTCCTCTGTAACAAACAACCCTTTGGAGCTGGCACGTGATTAACAGGTGGAAAATTGCAACCGTCCGTTGGCTGGCCATTGGAATGGCAGCGGGTGTGCTGGCAACTGGAAACGCTGCTGCCCAGCAGGGTATCAGCGGCTCACTTAAAACCACCCACGGCAGACCCATAGCCCATGCCAGTGTCATCCTACGTTATCCTCAGGGGCGTGTAATAGCGTTCAACGTTAGTGACGCGGCTGGCCGCTTCCACCTTACGCTCCCTGCTAACCGACCGGACAGCCTCCGTCTGGCAATCAACCACCTCGGCTATGCCCCGGTAGACTTTCCCGTTACCCCGGGCAAGGAGCGTTACGACCTCGTCCTCGACGAAAAGGCAATCGACCTCTCCGAAGTGTCCATCAAAAGCCGACCCCGAATCGATGTTCGCGGCGATACGCTAGCCTATGACGTGGGCTCCTTTGCCAAACCCGAAGACCGTAGCATCGGCGATGTACTCCGCCGCATGCCGGGCATGGAAGTAAGTGAAAGTGGGCAGATCAAATTCAATGGACAAAACATTTCAAACTTCTATATCGACGGCGACGACCTACTCGACGATAAATACGGCATCGGTACCAAAACCATTCCCCATGCCATGGTAAAGAACCTGGAAGTGCTCCAAAACCACCAACCGCTCAAAGTACTTAAAAACAAAACCCTTACCGACCGGGTGGCACTCAACCTCGTTATCAAAGACGAGGCTAAATTGGATCTCAGCGGACAGGCCAAAATGGGTATAGGGCTACCCCATCAATATGATGGTGAACTCAATGCCATCCTTTTCAATAAGAAGTACAAAATGCTCAACGTACTGAAAGGAAACAATGTCGGAGACGATCTGTCGGCCGATTTCACGGCATTCGGCCTAACCGATCGGCTTGCCAACGCAGACAACTCACGCCCGGACGCGCTGCTTTCGGCAGGCACAGCAGATAATCCCCCACTGCCCCGCCAGCGTTATTACCTCAACCAATCGGGTTCGCTCAACACCAACAACCTCGTTAACCTGAAGAACGGTCTCCAACTCAAATCCAATGTCCATGGATTGCTAGACCACCATACGATGACCTACGGAAGCTTCAGCGAGTTTTACCTCGGTAACGACACCATAAGGTATACCGAGCGCCAATCCCTTGGCGAGACTCCCTTTCTTACGGAAGCAAGCTTTACCACCATGGTCAACGAAGCCAGTCGTTATTTCAACAATGTGCTCACCTTCGCCTACTCCGGCCAACCGGGTTCCTCCGAACTGATGGGCAACGACCAAGCAATCGACCAACAACTACACCATCGTATCCGTGATTTTTCCAATACGCTCCGATACACCCCGGCACTGAAAAACGGCGACGTCATCAACGCCAATTGGTACATCAATCATTATAACCAGCCACAAACCCTCTCATTAAACCCCGGTATCAGCGCGGATGTACTCAATAATGGAAGGCCTTTCGCCGGCATCCGCCAATTTGCAGAAACCCCGACGTGGTTCAGCCGGCTATCCGTCGACTACGGCATCACAAGGGGCTTTATCAAGCAACGCTACCGGATGGGCACCGTCCACGAATGGCAACAACTCCACTCGGCCCTAAGGCTCATGCAGGTCGATGGTTCGGAGACCCCTTACCGCGATAGCGACGACAACGACCTGCACTGGCAGCGCCACCGGTTTTTTGTTGATGGCACCTATGAATACAAGCGACGACGCATCGAAGTGTCCTTGCTATTGCCATTGGCTATCCAGCGTACCGCTTATCGCGACGATACGTTCGCGCTCGACACGAATGTCCGGCTCCTGCTCTTCAACCCTTCGCTGCGGGCGAAGCTGATGACCACCACCGAAGACTACCTATCATTTACCTACCGTTACGGTAACCACCTCGGCAATATCAATGGCGTCTTCCGCGGCGCCGTATTGGCCAACTACCGAAACATCCATGCCAACGATGCCCCATTGCAGGAGCATGATAACCATACGCTCAATCTCCAATACCATTATCAACGGGCTATCCATCTATTGTTCGCCAACGCCGGCATCTCCTATACCCGTTCCATGGCCAACACCATTGCCGCCAGCGCGCTTACCGATCACATCGCCCGCACGATACTCCTTCCCTTCGATAACGACGTAAGCAGTCTCAGTGCCCAAGGAGGTATCAGCAAATTCATTTTTGCGCTAGGGGCCACCGCCAGCCTGAAAGCATCATGGCGCATAAGCCGTTTCAACCAACTCCTCAACGGTGCGCCGCTACCTTTCCACAATCAATCGATTACGCTCGAACCCGGATTGGAAGCCCGGCTTTGGGAGCGCGCCAGCATCACTTACAATGGTTCGGGCACGTGGACCACCAGTCTGCCCATCGGGCAAGGGCCGAAGAAACAGTTAGCCAGTCGTCGCCAAATCGAGCGGTTTGATCAGTCGGTAAGTATTACCTATTCACCGTTCAACAACACATTCCTGCGACTTACCGGTCGGCATCAATTTAGCAGCCAACAGGGACAAGCACCAATTGTTTACTTCTTTACCGATGCCGACATCCGTTACACGCTTCCCAAGTGGCACGCCGACTTGGCCATCAACCTTACCAACCTTACCCATGTGACAGTTTATGAAACTTACGCCTTGTCGGCCAACCACTTTGCGGCAACCCAATATACTCTCCGCGGGCGGATGGCCGTATTGAAGGCAACGTTCAATTTATAACCCAAAATTTAATACCTTAGCTGAACAACAGATAGGAACGGAATCCATGCTTGCTACACCAAACATTGCCACAACCCACGGCCATGCCGAGCGTCAGTGCCCAAAACTCGCGAAACACCTCCGTTTTTTGGCTATCCCACTTATACTCTGCATGACCATAGCGTGCCAAAACCAACAACAATCTCAACAGCCTACCTATCATACCACCGGCCGTATTGAACGCCTCGACGCCGCGCTGGATGCCATCTTAGACACCAATGCCCCGATTGAGGTCATTGCCGAAGGGTTTGTGTGGAGCGAAGGGCCGCTGTGGGTGGAAAGCGAGCAGATGCTGTTGTTTTCGGATGTACCAACCAACACCGTATACAAGTGGACCGAAAAAAATGGAACGGAGGTTTATCTCCAGCCGAGCGGCTATTCCGGCTCTGGGCCTACCCAAAGCAAAGAACCTGGCAGCAATGGGCTGTTGCTGGATGACAGGGGAAATTTGGTGCTTTGCCAACACGGCAACCGGCAAATAGCCCGGATGGAGGCACCACTAGATAAGCCGGAAGCCATCTTTTCCGCCTTGGCAAGCCAGTATAACGGCATGCATTTCAGCAGTCCCAACGACGCGGTGTACCCCGCCTCCGGCGAATTATTTTTCACTGACCCCCCTTATGGCCTACCCGCACAAAACGATGGCGACCCCGCCAAGGAAATCCCCTTCAACGGTGTGTATAAAGTCACGCCGGAAGGCGAAGTCATTTTATTGGCCGACAATATCACCAGGCCCAATGGTATCGCTTTCTTTCCCGATGGACACACCTTACTGGTTGCTAGTTCGGACCCGAATGCGGCCAACTGGTATACGCTCGATGTCCGGGAAACGCCGAATACGCCTACCCTATTTTACAGCGCTACCAACGAACGCGCAGGCCTTCCCGGACTACCCGACGGACTGAAAATCACCAAAAACGGCACCGTCTTGGCTAGCGGGCCGGGTGGCGTGTGGATATTCAATCGCGAAGGCCGTGTGCTCGGGAAAATCGAGCTAGACAAAGCCGCATCCAATGTTGCGTTATCGGCCGACGAAAAAACAATCTATATTACCAACCACCAGCAGGTATTGCGAATAAAGACCAACCGGTAAACCCTTCCACCGTATTCCTTCAGGTTGTGCACGTGTCGGCAATCCACTACAATATCTGATTATCAAGCGGTTTATCCTTGTAAAAAAAGCCGGCATTTTTACCTTTGCCATCACTTAGCAAAGCGGGGTTGGCATTTGCAATACATGGCGCCCCACCAATGGGCAAACTAACATGCATACCGGCAAAACATATGGCATCGATATCAGTTTCGAAACACTCCAGTTGCCCCTAAAGCACGACGTATTGATCTTAGCAAAAAATGCAACCCAAGGCAAGCGCGGCTTGGGTAAGTCGCTGGAGCTTTTGGCACCGGGAACCTTTCAACCTGTCAATTCCGAGGTGGGGCACGAAGGTATCGAAGCGGTTTTCATCAATCGGCGAATCCTCACTAAAATCCCTGTGGAACGAATTATCAATATCTTGCAGCAGCATGTTTTTGAACATGTCGGTGAGGGCGAACTGATCCAGGTTGACATGCATGTGCGGATATCGTTGAGTAACCTAAATAGTTGACACGAAACAGGAACGGGGCAATGACTATACAATCGCTAATAACCAAACAATACACCATCATCGACGCCTATGCCGGGACCGTTTACGCTACTGACCTGTTGCGCACAGCGGATGTGTTGGTCGTGATTGAAAACGAGCGGCCCATCGGTATCCTCACGGCATCAGACCTAGCCATGAAACGGCACCAGGTAGTGGTCGACTGCCTGGGTCAATGGCCATCGGTGACCTCCAACGAGTCGGTCAGTTCGGTATTGACCCGCATGAAAGCCACCGGTGCCACGGCCCTGCCGGTTACTTGCAAGGGGAGTTTCTATGGTATCATCAAGCAAATAGACCTGCTTACTCACCTGCATATCGACCATGAAAAACAACGGGCCGCGCTGCTGGCTGCCGCGCACGACCTTCGTAGCCCCATTGCATCCATTACCATGCTGGGAACCATCCTCAAGGCCGATCCGGCATTGCACAAACACCAAGAACTGATTGCCAAGCTGGCTGAAAGCTGCGACTATGCGCAGGTACTCATACAAGACATCCTCAACACCGAGCGGTCCCCTACAGAAAAGCTTGTGTTAACCACTGAAAATATCGACCAGTTGGTTGAAGAATGCACCACTTCGTTGAGCGAACAGTTGGATAGCAAACAGTTGACCTTATCCAAACAATTATACAGCAACCTCCATGTCAAGGTAGACCGCCACAAGCTGAAAAGGGCCATCAACAACATGCTTTCAAACAGCATCAAATTCTCACACCCTGGCGGCACCATCACATTATCTACCCGCGCAGCACCCGGCGACCGGGTGTTTCTGGTTGTACGAGACAACGGCATCGGCATCCCAAAGCACATGCGGGAACGGATATTCGACAAATTCACGAAAGCCCGGCGACCCGGCACGGCAGGCGAGCCAACGACAGGCCTTGGGTTGTACCTTACCAAAACCATTGTCGAATCACATGGTGGTACCATCGAGATGGAAAGCGATGGAGAAACGGGCACCAGTTTTATCGTGTCGCTGCCGGCCTAACCGATGATGCGCTATTTCAACGTCAACGCTTTGAAGGAGCGCGTCAATTCCGTGAGCGACTCTTCAACACCCATCCGTTCCAACGAAGAAGCCCCCACAAAGCCTTGGACATCGGTATGATCAAGTACCCAACGGACATCCTCCGGCGTATTGATCGGGCCACCGTGGGCAAGGAAGAAAACATCGGGATTGGCGGATCGGCCTGCTTCAATGATTTCTTGTGTACGTTCCACCGCGAAGTCCATGCTCCGCGATGCATTCACCACACCGATGGAACCGCCGATGGTAGTGCCCACATGGGAAATGATGGCATCGGCACCCGCGTCCGCCATCTGCTTGGCTTCCTCAGCCGTGGCCACGTATACAATTGAAAACAGGTCCATTTTCGTGGCTAGCCTGATCATCTCTACCTCTTTGGCAAAACCCATCCCCGTTTCTTCCAGCACGTTTCGGAAATGCCCATCTACGATGGAATGGGTTGGGAAATTATTGACGCCTGAAAATCCCATGTCTTTTACTTTCAGCAGATGGTGCCACATACGGCGTCTCGGATCAGACCCATGTACACCACAGATCACGGGCACCTCATTCACCACGGGCAGCACCTCAAACTCGCCGATTTCCAGCGCTTCCGCATTTGCATCGCCATAAGCCATCATTCCAGCTGTTGAGCCGTGTCCCGCCATGCGGAAACGCCCCGAATTGTAGATGATGATGAGGTCCGCACCGCCGCGTTCAATAAACTTGGCGCTGATACCTGTACCCGCACCAGCGGCAATGATGGCTTTCCCATCGGTCAACGTCTGTTGCAAGCGTTCCCGTACTTCCTGTTTTGTATAGGGGTTACCCACCCCGGTCCATGGATTTGGCATTGTTTTTTCGTTTCTAGTCCGTGGCACGAAGGTCGGCAAGTTTCACAACATACACAAATTGCTTTGGTTAGGCTATGGAAGCCGTATTTAGAAAACGAAGGTTTTGTCTATGCACTTCCGTGCGAATGGCCGTCGTGGAGCGCGATGGTTTCTTTGTGTCCTTTCGTCGCGGGGGCGACTATCCGCTTTCCGCTCCATGCCGCGGGGGCGAGTTACTTTTTTCTTAATAAAAAAGGTAACCAAAACCGACCGAAGGGAGCTCATGAACACCGCTGAAACAAACATGCGCGGTGAATAAATCAAAGCTTGCCTGCTCGGTTGCAACCCGTTGCCGTATCATGCCTGGCGGCCGGTTGCTGCCTCCGCAGGCTAGGCCGGTGGGGTTCGATGTCATAGCGTCGGATGGCTGCGCCCTATCGTGGTTTCGCCATGGGGTATTACGGTTGCAGAATGACGATGGGCGTCCGTGATGGTCCCGTTGGTTATAAATAGCAACGTCCGTTCGGAGGTAGGACCGGCCTTGGCGCAGTTGGATGTGCAGGCCGTGATGGGGCGGTGCAGCAACGTGGGGGTAAGTACAAACGAGCGGAACCCAGCCTTAGGGCCGGCCAACAGCGCAGGCGGCCTAGGGTTCGCGACTTCGCACCGGCGCGCAGCCGGAACGACAACTGCGGCACAGCCGGAGCACCTTGGTTACTTGGGTGCGTCCAAGTAACATGCCCGGCCGGCATAGAGGCCGGAAAGCCTTGCGGGCAAAGGCAAAAGCATCTCGCGCAGCGAGCAATGACTAGACAAAACCTTCGTTTTCTATATCAATGCAAACGCGGCACCTTACGGCGATGCCCGTTAACGCCCCATGAGTCGCAGCAGCGTTTCTACCGCTTGCCGGGCAAAGCTCATGTCATTGATGTGAGCTTTCAGCTCCTTTACGACAATGTCCTTGTTTGCTGTTTCGCGGATCGCATTAAACAATATCCGATTTATTTGTGGCGCATCAAAAACACCTCCCTCGGCGTCAATCTGCGAAAGCCCTTGGGTAGGTAAGAGGATAGTGACGGGTCCGTTAGCTTGGCTTAGCTTGGTCGTAAGCCTTATCGCCAATTCGCGATTTTCGTCCGCATCGGTACGCATCAGTGTCACATCGGGCGCCCAATTGTACAATTGGCGTTGGCGGTACCTTACCGGTACGGTATCCCGATGGGCAAAATTGACCATATCCAAACATCCCGGCGCTACCACTTGCGGCACACCGTTACGGGCTGCGGCCTCCAAGCGGGCCGGGCCGGCACTGCAGATACCACCACAAAGCTCATCGGCCAACTCAGTGGTCGTGAGGTCCAATACGCCCTCGAAACACCCCTCGCCGATAAGCGACTCCATGGTTTGTCCGCCCACGCCATTGGCATGGAACACGAACACTTCATAACCGCGCGTTTGCAGCAATTCCGTGCAGGCCGTTACACAAGCCGTGGTGTTACCAAACATCGAGATTGCAATCCGTCCGTTGGTATTGGCGGCATTCCTGTCGCCAGGCACATTGGCCATGCCACATAGCGCTGCCGCTGCCTGCTTCATCAGCATTCTGCTGATGCTATTCAGTCCGGCTATATCCACCACCGATGGCATCAACGTAATATCTTTGCTGCCCACTTGACGCGACAGGTCTTTCGACGCCACCGTACTGAGGCAAAGTTTGGGAACGCCTAGCGGGACAGCCTGCATGGCGGCCAGGGCGATGTAGGTGCCTCCGCCCCCGCCCATGCCCATCACCGCTTTCAACTTACCCGCCTCATAGAGCCTTTTCAAAATGCTAGCACCGCCTAACCCCATCACGTCTACCGCATAGCCGCGATCGGCACGCGCTTGTAGTTCCGTGATCGTATGGCCGGCGGCTGCCGCCACCTCATCGGCATCGAAATCGACCGGGAAATCACCTGTACTGCCATACGTTCCTGTATTGATGGTGATCACAGATTCGCCATGGCCCAGCACGCAAGCACGGAGGAATGAAAAATCGGGGCCCTTGGTGTCCAAACAACCCAACAACACAATGGATTTTTGATCGCTAATCATCGTTTCCCGTAAAATGATCCAAAACCTGTATCACGTCGTACCCCTCCTGCACACTGCATGGATTTGGGCCGATACCACGAATATATGAAACCACGGCTGCGATCATGGGTTGTTGCACATGCGGTAACGGTTCGAAATCGAAGTGCTGTGTGCCCCCACTGTTTATCAGCTCGATAGGTCGATAATCAAATACCGAGAAAGATACCTTCCCCTCGGAACCGAGCACCTCGCAAACATCACGCTTCTCCGCTACGTTAAACGCCCACTGCCCGCTGAAAAGCACGCCACTTTCGAACCGGACCTGGCCCGATACCACGTCGGCAGCACCATACACTTTCGCCTGGTTGTGGGCCATACCCCGGC
>NZ_JBMQOC010000104.1:0-11483 GCF_053550995.1 Parapedobacter sp. | reverse complement strand
GCCGGCGCGCCCAACGCGTCGACCCGCCGCTCGGTCTCCGCGTCTTTGATAAGCTCCGGGGCATGATGCGGTTTTTTGCGGGCGTCGATAATCAGGGGACCGCGGCACCCCCAATGTTTATGCGTTGTAAAACTATTTACACCGTGGATGTCGTGCGAGGGATTGCTCCGTGTAAAGGTAACCCACACGAAATTGTCGGTATTTGCTGCTGTAAAAGCCGCATCATCGCAAAGCACCACTAACTGGATGCCCTTGAAATCGACATCACGCACTGCGTGGCACCACCTTTCGATGCGGTTAGTTTCCGTCGCTTCGTCCGTATAGGGAGGGGCTTCTACGGCCATTATGCCGGGCAGTGCTAGCATACCCACCGAGAATGGCTGGGGCAAGGCAAAGCCGCCCGGCAATTCGATGGCCAGTTCGCGCTTCTTGCTACCTACCGCCGCAAAAACGACCTTGGAACCCGCGTTGAGGCCATCGCCGGTGTAGTCCAGCGTATCAATAGTGGTTTGCGTGTGGAAATGAAGGTCGCGTTCCAAGTCAATCCGTTCAAGCATATGCGCCAGGAACGCCGTGACATCGTGGATGTCTAGTTGCGGATTGTCTTGATGTGCTGAAATAAACAGGTATTTGGCCAGGCTCAGTTGGTTTTTGCCGAGTATCTGGTTGGCGATGGTGAGGATTTCCTGCGGCCGTTGCGTCTGCATGTAAGGCGTGTAACGTTCGCTACCGATGGCGAACAACAACGGGTGCACACCGGCAGCATCCACTGCATGCACCGCATGAAGCCCATTGATTTCCTGTGGGATAGCCGATCCGGTGATTTCGTGTATCAGCGCTCCGAAGCTGGTGTCCTCCTGCGGAGGGCGCCCCACCACGGTAAAAGACCAGATGGGGTCTTTACGGTGGTATACCTTGTGTACACGCATCAGCGGAAAGGGGTGCACCAGGCTGTAATAGCCTAAATGATCACCAAAAGGCCCCTCCGGCTTGTTCTCTTTTGGATAAACCGTGCCCGTGATGACGAAGTCAGCATCGGCCGAAATGCAAAAGCCCTCCGCATCATAGAAATAACGGAACCTCCTGTTGCCCAGTGCTCCTGCAAAGGTTAATTCGGATAACCCTTCAGGTAATGGCATCACGGCGGCCAAGGCGTGGGCTGGCGGTCCGCCAACGAAAATACTTACCTTCAGCGGTTGGCCCAATTCGTTAGCTTTGGTCTGGTGGATGCCGATACCACGGTGTAATTGATAATGGAGACCTACCTCCGTATCGGGCGCATAATCGTTTCCGCCCAGCTGGATGCGGTACATGCCCAGGTTGGCATGCATCGCGCCCGGTTTGGAAACATCTTCGGTGTAAACCTGGGGCATGGTTACGAACGGGCCGCCATCCATTGGCCAATTGATCACCTGTGGCAACTGGCTGATGCGGGTAGTGCCGTGTAGAATGGGGGCATTTCGTTTTGTTTTCCACGGCAGCGCGGAAAGCGCTGTCGTAGCCACGTTTGCATAGCGGAATGGCTTTTTCAGCGCCTGCATCGGATCGGACTTCACGTCGACCAGCACCTTGATTTTATCGAGGGTATCCCTGAACATGAAACGGGAGCGTTCGAGCGTGCCAAACAGGTTTGACACTGCCGGGAAGGGACTTCCCTTTACGTTTTCAAACAATAGGGCGGGCCCTTTGGCATCATACACGCGCATGTGGATGGCCGCCATTTCCAAATAGGGGTCTACCTCCTGTTTGATACGGACGAGGTGTCTGTGGCGCTCTAAATCACCGATACATGCTGCGAGGCTGCGATATCCCATGGTGTTCGTGTTGTCTTACGCAAAGATAGACTAATTATGCACAACCGGTGCCGCTATCCGTCCAAGGTCGGCTAGAACCTCGCTCAGGATACGGTACGACTTCAGTCGGGCACCCTGATCGTAGATGTTTCCCGTGGTCATCAACTCATCAACATCGGTCTCCTCAATAAAAGAGGCAAGCTGTTGTGCCAGGCTTTCCGGTCCGCCGATAAAGGTGCATGCGGTCATCTGTTTAACGGCAGCTTCCACGTCGGGCGACCAATATGGATCCATGGAAGGCACGGGTGGTTGCAGAGGTCGCCGCGTGTTGGTGACGATGCCCAGGAACATGCGGTACATGCTGGTTGCCAGTACGTGGGCTTCTTCGTCCGTGTCTGCTGCGATAACATTGATGCAGGCCAGCACGTATGGCCTATCCAGCTGTGCCGACGGTTTGAAATGCTGCCGGTAAATGGCGGTGGCACGGTGGAACTGGGCGGGGGCGAAATGCGACGCAAACGCGTAGGGCAGTCCCAGTTCTGCGGCCAGATAGGCACTATCCGTGCTCGACCCGAGTATCCAAATGGGGATATCGAGCCCTTCACCGGGGAACGCCCGTACGCGACCCGCGATGTTATCATCGCTGAAATACAGTTGGAGTTCTCGGATATCCGAGGGGAAATGGTAGGCCGTGCCGAGATTATTGCGGCGTAGGGCCGCGGCGGTAAGCTGGTCGGTGCCGGGTGCGCGACCCAGTCCCAAGTCTATGCGGCCCGGGTAAAGCGATTCCAGCGTGCCGAATTGCTCGGCGATGGCCAAGGGCGCGTGGTTGGGCAGCATGATGCCGCCGGAGCCGACACGGATGTGGTCGGTGTTGCCGGCCACATGGCCAATCAGCACCGAGGTGGCCGAACTCGCGATATTGGGCATATTGTGGTGCTCGGCAAGCCAGATGCGGGCGTACCCGAGTTGCTCGGTATATTGTGCTACTTCAACCGTGCGTGCGATCGCCGAGGCCGCGTCACCACCTTCGATGATAACCGAAAGATCGAGCGCGGAAAGCTTGAGTTGTTTGTGCATAACCGCAAAGTACAGCAATAGCGGCCTCAAGCACAAACGGTGGTCAGCATTTTGATGCAAAGATGACCAATAGCTCGTCGTTGGGGCCGGTGCAGAAGAATAACTGGCGGCTGCCGTCTTCACTGATGCGATGTCGCATACGCAGCGCCTCCGCTTTGAGCGGAAAATTCCGTGTGCTTACGTTTCCTTGCCAGGTGGCCTTCGATTTCTTGAAATCGCCATAGCTCATCACGTCGGTTATCCTGAATATTCTCCCCATAAAGTCGTCGTCCGGTTCGCTACCGGTATACAGATGGGTGTGGCGGTGGAGTTTGTCCAATCCGTAACGTGTACTTATCAGTTTGAAGGCGCCCGATTTGAGCAGTGCCGCATCGGGCTCATGGAGGTATCCCGTGGGCGCGCCGAATGTGGGGTTCGCCGTTTGCTCCTCGGAGGGCATGAAGGCGAACCATGCCACGGCATCCGCTGTCAGTGCGGTGGCCACAAACTGCGGTTCGCCCGTATGTCCGCGATCTATGACAAACAGGAGTTCCTTGCATTCGTTGCCGGTACTGATGATATGCACCGCGCTGACGCATTTCAAGACCTGCAGGGCGGCCGTAATATCCAGTAAGGGCGCGGATTTAACAACCAGTTGTGCTACTTTTCGGAGTAGTCCGTGCTGGTTGGCAACCACATCGGGCACACCCTCCTCCAGCCGGAATACCTTGCGTTGCGCCACGCGGCGCGATGGATCGATGTAGGCCACATCAAACGTATTGTCTGGCAAGTCTTGCACGTGCCGGAGCCCATCCGTGGTCATGAAGCTGCCATTCGTCACACCCAATACGGATGCATTATGGCTGGCGATTTCAGAAAGGTCGGCATTGGTTTCGCAATGGGTAATGGCTGCCGCCCGTTGTGCGAAGAAGAGTGTATCGACACCGAAGCCACCGGTGAGGTCGATGATGCGCGAGCCTTTGGCTATTATGCCGGCCTTGTGGGTGGCTGTAACCTGCGAGGACGCTTGCTCAATGGAGAGCTTTTCGGGATAGTAGATGCCCGATGTTTCATACCATACCGGCAACTTTTTACGGCAACGCTGGCGGCCATCCAGTTGCTGCGCCAATTCGGCCGGCGAAACCGTTGGAAACGGACTTTTGCGCAATGCCATCGTTGCCGGGTCGATGTGCTCGTGCTCCCTTAAATAGTGTTGTACTTCAGGTGTTAGGATGTGTCGATTCATGCGGTGCTTGTTAAGAGAAAACCAGTTGCTGGATATGTGCAAAAGAGTCCTCGGCAGCTTTGAGTTGCCTTTCACTGGATTGCTCCAGCTCCGTGCGGTCGATCTGTAGTGCCCGGACCACACCCTGGTGTATGCCATCCAAAGGTACAGTGCGGTTTATCCCGGCAACCCCCCAGGTCTGTAGGTAACTGTGGAGTTTTGGCACGGCCACACCGACGTAAGGTACGGCGTAGCTCATGGCTGTAATGGCCCCGTGCAGGCTGGTTCCCACGTAAACACGGGCATTGGCAATAAGATACATGATGTCCCATATGGTTACCTCATCGAACAAGGCGGAAGGCTGGGTAAGGGAGGGGGCGATGCACTTCAGTGCCACGTGGTCGTCGTGGTTGAGCGCTTTGCCAATAGGGCAGAGGCATAGATGTAGGTCCGCTTGTGAAGCAACGGCGTCGAGTTGCTTGGCAATTAGCGGTTCGTTGCCCCGGGCGTGATTTTCTTTTGCTTGGAAGAATATGTACCTATTCCGGTTTTTTGCCACGTAGTCGGCGACTCGTGAAGATACGCGTTCGGCGAGGAGGACCACGGAATAAAATTTCGCCATCAGGATGGCCGAATCGGGGGAAAGACGTGTCTGGATACCCTGTTCGGTTAAATTCCGTTGCGTGGCCCCGTCGCGCACGGCAAAGTAATCGACGCCCCGTAACTTATCCCGAAGCCCACCGAACCGGTCGAAGGTAGCGGGGTCTATTTCGGATCCTCCCAAGGAGTTCAAAATTACCCGGTCTACGCCGGCGAAGTCCATTGCCGTGAACACAAAAGGTAATTCGGTCTCACCACGCAGCTTTCGTCGGGCAAATGCGTTGAGGTCGAATACCTTATTGATGTGGTGGTGGAAGCGGTGGGTGCGTTTAAATGTGCTGCTCAACGCCAGCAGCAGTGAACTCCAAGTCACCGCCACAGCCTCACCGCCCGCGACGATAATGCTGGTGTGGCCCGTGCTTTCGCGGCAGGCGCGGTAGAATGCTTGTATGTTTTCGGTTGGCTTGCCGCCCAGTAAAGCTAGATTACTCTCGACAATGCCGAAGTAACGCGTGTCGAAAGCCTGCCCATAGGTTGCCAATTGAGCCTCGATGACGAGCGGAAAAAGGAGGTCGCCATAATTGAAGCGATCGAACGCGCCGATGATGAAGATATGGTTTTCAGTAGCCAATGTGTGGAAAATGAAAGAAACCTAACAAGATTCGTACCTAACTAAAATAGGGTATACTATTCAACAAGCCCCGCGTCATGCAATTGCCAGATGGGGGAGGCCGCGCGGAGCTTCTTAACGGCGTCCGTGAGCTGCTTAATGACCGTGCCGATTTCAGCTTCGGTATTGAAACGACCCAAGCTAAACCGTAAGGATGCGTGGGCGTCTGTAGGCGAAAGTCCCATCGCCATCAGCACATGGGAAGGGTCGCGCGTGCCGCTTACGCATGCCGAGCCGGAGGCAAGGGCAATATCGGGGACAGTGACCATGATTTGGTCGGCCCGGAGGTGCCTGAATGTGATGTTACTCACATGTGGAAGGCGCGGTGCATCCCGGCCATTTATGGCCGTAGCCGGTATTTTGGATAATTGACTTTCCAGCATGTCACGTAGGCGCATCAGCCGTGGCATTTCGCCAACCAGTCGTTGCCGGGCGATTTCGGCTGCTTTTCCCAATCCTACGATGCCGGGCACATTCAAGGTGCCTGCGCGCAACTTGTTTTCTTGCCCGCCACCGTGCAACAATGCCCCAGTCTGTATACGTTTGTTACGGCGGCGGATGTATAGTGCACCGGTACCTTTCGGGCCATAAAGTTTATGGGCGCTTAAACACAGCAGGTCGGGCCCGGACTTGCTGAGATCAATCATCATTTTCCCCGCTGCTTGGGTAGCATCGCAAAAAAACAAAGCTTGGTGATTATGGACCAGCTCAGCGATGTCAGCTATAGGATGGAGCACACCGGTTTCGTTGTTGGCCCACATCAGCGTCACCAAGACTGTGTCCGGACGGATGGCCGACTTCAGCGCATCCAGCTCGATACAACCATCGGGTGTCACAGGTAGGTAAGTTACCTCGGCACCTTTTTTTTCGAGGTAAGCGAGGGTATCCAATACAGCTTTATGCTCGGTACGGCAGCTGATGATGTGTTTGCCCTTGCTTTGATAGTACTCAAATATGCCTTTGATACCCATATTGATGGCTTCCGTAGCTCCGGATGTGAAGGTGATTTCGTTGGCCGCTGCACCGATGAGGGTAGCCGTTTGTTCGCGGGCGGCATCGATGGCCGCCGCAGCCACCCGGCCGGCCCGGTGCGTAAGGCTGGATGCATTTGCAAAATGGGTGGTAAAATAAGGCATCATTGCCTCCAGCACATCCGGGTCTATCGGTGTGGTTGCATTGTTGTCCAAATAGATCAACCTGTCCATGTTGCGAATTTATAAACAATTTTACCGCAGCGGGTGTTTTCTGAATAACTTTAACACATAAACACGATAACGATGAAGTTTACCAGAAAGGCAAGTGCCCATTGGAAGGGCACCGGAAAAGACGGTAGCGGTACCGTCAGTACGCAAAGTAACGTATTGGACAAAACCGCTTACTCCTACAAGACGCGCTTCGAAGATGGAGTGGGAACAAACCCAGAAGAGCTGATAGGAGCGGCGCATGCGGGTTGCTTCACCATGCAACTCAGTTTCCTACTCAGTGAAAAAGGGTATACGCCCGGCCACCTCCACACGGAGGCAAAAGTGACGTTTGAAGACGGGAGTATCACCCTCATAACGCTAGATTTGAAGGGAACCGTTGAGGGGATTTCCGAATCGGAATTTGAAGAGATCGCTGAAAAAGCGAAGACCATCTGCCCGATTTCTAAACTACTGGATACGACCATTGAATTGACGGCTGTCCTGATGTGAGAACCATCGGAAAACACTTGTAAAAAAAAGCAAGTTTATGTATGTTTGCACCGGCTAAAATGAGCGGTTGCCGACGTAGCTCAGCTGGTAGAGCAACGCATTCGTAATGCGTAGGTCGTAGGTTCGAATCCCATCGTCGGCTCATTACCAAACCACAATTCCATAGGATTTGTGGTTTTTTTCTTTTTTACCGTTTACGGTAGACATTCATTCAGCTCTGTTATTGTATGTAAAAACAAATTTACCTATGTTTGACATCCAAATCCGATTGCTGCATGCTATTCGAACCCTTATTAGCGCTTCTTCTAGTCGACTATCTTCGGCGAAAGGTTGATCCCAAGCAAGCAGACTATGATATCCGTAGGTATGCCATCAACGGCCGTTATTTAGTTATCGGGCTCATTATATTGGATATCGTTACTGAAGAATTGTTCCTTGTCGATATCGCCATCCGCCTTTGCGTGGTCGCGTTGATGTGGCTTGTCTACTCCCGTAAAGAGCTCCATGTGGCGAAGAGCCTGATGTTTTCCATGATCCCCTATGTGATCGCTTCGTTCGTGGGGGATGTGGCCGGGGCCATCGATGCGGACTTTTATGAAACGTATAAGTACGTGTTTGAAAGTGCTAATTTGTTCGGGATGTTGTGGTTTGGCGCCATGTGGTTCGTCAACCGCAGTCAGCGGAGAGCATTGGAACGTGAGCGCATCAAACGCGAAGCCGAAGAAACGCGCGTACGTGTCATGGCAGAGATGAAAGTGAATCTCGAAGCGGAAGTTGCGCAGCGTACCGCCGAGCTACAGCAGCAGAAGGAAGAGCTAGAACAAGCATTGGAGGAACTGAAGCATACGCAGGCCCAGCTTATCCACTCTGAAAAAATGGCTTCGCTAGGCGAGTTGACGGCAGGCATTGCCCATGAGATCCAGAACCCATTGAACTTTGTAAATAACTTCTCGGAAGTGAGTGTTGAGCTACTTGACGAACTCAAAACCGGCCCATTAGCGAACTTGCCCGAAGAAACAGCGGATGAGGTCGGAGAAATCATGGATGACCTGGTCCAGAATCTCGAAAAAATCAACCTGCACGGCAAACGTGCAGACGGGATTGTGAAAAGCATGCTTCAGCATTCGCGGAGCAGTACCGGCGAGAAGAGTGAGACGGATATCAACGCATTAGCCGATGAGTATATGCGCTTGAGCTACCACGGTCTGCGTGCAAAGGACAAGTCGTTCAATGCGATGATGGAAACCGACTTTGCCGCAGACTTACCCCGAATAGCGGTGGTGCCGCAAGATTTGGGCCGCGTATTGCTCAATTTGTTCAACAACGCGTTTTATTCGGTGAGTGAAAAGAAAAAGAACAGCGTGTCCAACAGCTACGAGCCCACAGTTGCCGTGGCCACGCAACATGTCCAACAGCCAAATGGCCGCGATGCGGTGCAGATTACCGTCCGCGATAATGGCCTGGGTATTCCGAGGGCAATCCTCGATAAGATATACCAGCCCTTTTTTACGACGAAGCCCACCGGACAGGGTACCGGCTTGGGCCTTTCGATGAGTTATGATATCATCCATAAAGTACATGGCGGTGAAATGCAGATAGATACTGAGGAAGGGGAATATGCCGCATTTACCATAACCATACCGGCATAAGATGACAATGAATATACTAGTTGTAGACGATGAGTCCGATATCCAACCCCTATTCAAACAGCGTTTCCGTAAGGAGATCAAAGGTGGTGAGGTAACCTTCCATTTCGCCCGCTCGGGCGAAGAAGCGATGATCTATCTAGGGTCGGCGGCGTCACAGGTGGTGCTTATCCTGTCGGATGTAAACATGCCGGGTATGAGTGGGCTCGAGTTGCTGGAGCATATCCGCGAATCGTATCATACCGCACCGCCATTTGTGATGATGATAACGGCGTACGGCGATGAAGACAGTTACCGACGGTCAATGCAGCTCGGTGCCGATGATTTTCTCACGAAGCCATTGGATTTTGGGTTATTGAAAGCGAAATTAAAAGACCTTGACGCACATGGCTAAATTATTGGTAGTAGATGACGAGGCGGACCTGGAAGTACTGATCCGCCAGAAGTTCCGTAAAAAGATCCGTGAAAAGGTTTACTCCTTCGTGTTTGCACGTGATGGAAATGAAGCTTTGGCTATATTGAAGGAACAAGACGATATCGATGTTATCCTGACCGATATCAATATGCCCGGTATGGATGGTTTGACATTACTTACCAAGTTGCCTGAAGCGAATCCGGTTATCAAAGCCGTGATGGTGTCTGCTTACGGCGACATGGATAATATCCGAACAGCGATGAACCGGGGAGCATTTGATTTCGTTTTCAAACCGGTCAATTTCGACGATTTGGGAACCACCATCGAAAAGACGTTACAACATGTGGCGCAATTGAAAAGTACATTGCAGGCAATCAAGGAGAACAATATCTTAAAGATGTACGTGGACGAGAACGTGCTCAATTTCATGACCCACCAGGAATTTGAAAGAAGCCTTACGGACAATGAAACCGTAGAGGCTAGTGTATTATTTGTCGATATCTGTGGGTTCACGGCCATCACCGAACATGTAGGTGCGGACCGTGTAGTGAAAATGCTTAACAACCTGTTTGATGTCATCGTAAAGGAGATTATCAATCATCAAGGCCATGTCGATAAATTCATGGGCGATGCCGTCATGGCGGTATTCAGGGGAGATTACCACATGGACCGGGCAATCGAGGCGGCTTTAGCGGTAAAGGAGCGTATCGCTGAGATGCAACCTGTCGATTTGGGAGAAGACGCCTTCAAGCCAGCGGTCTCCATCGGTATCAATTCGGGCGAGATGATCTCGGGTAATATCGGCTCCGCTTCGTTGCGGCGGTTGGATTATACCGTTATTGGCGATACCGTAAACGTAGCGCAACGATTACAGGGAGTGGCGAAGCCCGGCCAAATACTCGTTGCGGCGCACGTGTATGAGAAAGTTAAACAATCATTTGATTTGCAGGAAATTGGTCCTACCCAGTTAAAGAATAAAGCGAAGCCCGTGGCGGTGTATGAAGTGCTCGCTTAATGCTCGCGCGCCCGTCGCTTCAGTACACCACCCGCAACTTCCTTGATGGTATGCGTATATACAAATGCTTGGGGGTCGATGGCCCTTACCATGGTTTTGAGCCGTCGTACTTCAAATCGCGTCACTACGGTGAATACGATATCAACCGGGTGGCTTACATCGAAACTCCCTTTTAGGAATCCCCGTTCGCCCTTGTACAGGGTGATGCCTTTACCCATTTCATTGACTAGGCGCTCTTTGATGATATCGCTCTTCGAAGAGATGATATTCACGGCTGTATACTCCTCAAGCCCTTCAATTACGAAGCTGATGCTCCGAGAGGCCGTATAATAGGTTAGAATGGAGTATAGCGCGGTAGGTAGCCCCAATTGGATAGCTGCAATAAGGAAGATAATGATATTGATACCAAGGATAATCTCGCTGATGGTAAAACTGCTTCGCCGGAGCGTGTAGAGTGCCAGGACTTCGATCCCATCTAGTGCACAACCACCCCGCATCGCGAGACCTACACCCAATCCCATCAGCACGCCGCCGAATATCGACACGAGCAATTTATCTGACGTAATAGGCGGGTAGGGCACATATAGGAGACAGATGCCCAGTAAGATCACACAACCCAGGGTTTTTAACGCAAACTGCTTGTTTACTTGGTAGGCGCCCATAATGATGAGCGGTAAGTTGGCCAGTACAATGACATAGGCAATGTTGATGCCGTATATCTCGTGGATAAGCAGGGCGATACCGGTCATCCCACCATCGAAAAAATGGTTCGGTATTAAAAAACCCTTCAGGGCAAAGCCGCAGCATAGGATACCGCAGACAACGTAGATGAGATCTCGGGCAATGGCCCGCCATTGGGTATTCGATATGGTCATTTTTAGTCGATTAAGCCATCAGCTTTTTGTAATTCTCTTCTTTCTTTTTGCTCCTGAGCCGATTGGATGTCGCTGTAAAATAGCGATGGTTTTCAAGAAAAGCACGTTGCAACTCGTTATACGCCTCATGCGACTCGATGGTGCCCAAATTGCGCATTTCGTTGTAAAGCAACTGGCTGCGGGCTGAAAAATCGTCACGTCCTAGGTAATCCAAGTCGGCATCGCAGATAATCTCTTCGAGGTGATCGGAGGGCTCCTGCGGTATCTCTGTGGCCATGATGAGCCCGCAGATACATGAAATGTCTGCCTCGGTGTATCCGAATGATGGTAATACGCCTTGGGCAATGGAACAGGAATGCAGCTCGTGGCTTTTCGCATGGATGAGAAAACCCGCATCGTGGAATAACGCGGCGGTAAGCAGCAATTGCAAGGCCCCGTCACGGACACCCTCCTGCGCCGCTATCCGCTGGGCTGCCAGGTATACATCCCTG
>NZ_JBMQOC010000103.1:0-59505 GCF_053550995.1 Parapedobacter sp. | reverse complement strand
GATGGCGCCATACACCCCATTCAAACGCAAATTCCACACGGCGCTCGTTTTTCAGCTGCGCTTTCGTTGCCTGGCTATTACGTTCTAAACCTGCGCGCTCGCGGATGTCATCGATCAATTCCTTGGCAACGGCATCGCCCTCTCCATTTTTCCAGATCAGCGCCTCCGCCTTAATGAGTAAAATCTCTGCATACCGCATCAGTGGGATATTGAGGTCGGTGGTCATATTGTCCCCATTTGGATTAACTGTTTTGCCAATTGCATCGGCATCGCGGAATGGGGCCAGGTATTTACCGAGTGTCATCCCCGTGGGACTCGACGTAGAGGCGGGGTTGACCTGCCAGGTGATGTCGTTGCCGATAAACGATACATGGTCGCCCGGAGCAACGATGGTAACCGGTCGTCTCTCGTCGCCTTCTTCAAACGCCTTATACAGCTCCAAGGTCGGCTGGAAATAGCCCCAGGTGTTATAGTATCCAAATCCACCATTCTGAAAAGATATACCGGGCCATTTCGACCCATCGATCTCGTTGCTCGTCACGCTATACATGTATTCTGTGCTCCAATTATTCTCGATTTCGAACACATCAGCATAATTGGCCAATAATGCGTGTTTCTGTGAGTTGATAACCTTATCGGCATAGGCAATGGCCACGTCGTAATATGACGCGTCGTATTGCGCGGCGTACAGCGCGGCCCGGGCGGCGAAGCCCCAAGCAGCGGTCTTATGTACCAATCCCCAGTCGCTCGTCGGTATGTCTTCAAAGTATGGAAGGAATTCTGCCGCACGTTCCATATCCTCTATGATCATCTGGTAGTTCTCCAGTACGGAGGCAGGTCGCGGCACATCCATTTCCTCTATCGGCGTATGCTCGGTCACAATGGGTATCCCGCCATTGGGCCCGTTGTCGCCATACCATGGTGCTAGCCAAAGGTAGGCAAAGCCACGCCAAAAATAAGCATTGCCGAGTACGATGCTTTTGGTACCATCGGAGATACTCGTAGAGCTGGGTATCTGGGAAATGATCCGGTTTGCATAGTTGATGGTCTGGTACATCTGCGGCCAGTTGTCCCGCACATCCCTCGACGTCGACCCATTATCAATAAAGTTCTTGATGTTTGCCGCCTCGGCTTGGGTACGGCCCGTCACCATGTCGTCACTCGCATTTTCGTACCAGAAAAAGCCTCGGCCTGTCGTACCTTCGCGGTACTGCCACTCATAAAGTGCATATATCGTCTGCATGGCCTGTTCGTCAGACAAGCTTCCGAGATCGCTAGGTTGGCCATAGGGTTCGAACTCCAAAAAATCGTTGCAAGACGTGAACACCGACACCAAGGCGACCGCCATAAATATAAACTTCTTCATTTTCAACATAACTAATTCCTACTTAAAACGACACGTTAACTCCAATACTGAACATCCGCGATACGGGGAACCGACCGCTATCGATGCCCAGGTTACCCACTTCCGGATCGAAGGCGGAATAATCCGTTATGGTCACCAAGTTTTCGGCATTGGCATACACACGAATATGGGTTTGGCCCGCGATTCCGATCCGGTCTATGAGGCTGCTTGGCAAGGTATATGCAAGGTTTACATTCTTCAACCGCAAATAATCCGCCTTTTCCAAGAAATAAGACGATACCTTTGAATAGTTACCGTTAGGATCATCGATGAATGATAACCTCGGTACACCCGAATTTGGATTGTATTCGAATGATTGCAGGATATCCGTCGTCATGTTCCATCCTTTCAGTCCGGATGACGACATGGCTTTCACCCCGTTAAACACGTTGACCCCCGAAACCCCTTGCCAAAACATGCTCAGGCTAACCCCTTTCCACGTAACGCCCAGATTAAGACCATATGAAAAATCAGGGTAATCATAAGCCCCCATGTATTGCCGGTCACCATCGTTGATGACTCCATCGTTGTTATGGTCGACAAACCGGATGTCTCCCGGTTTGGCCAGCGGCTGGACCAGCGACTTTTCGCTGGTTTCAGGGTCCGTCCATGTATAGTTGTTAATTTCGTCCTGTGTCTGGAAAATCCCATTGGCTTCAATCAGGTAATAGGAATACCAGGGCTGTCCGACGGTCGACTGGAGGGGTTGCATGGAATTCACCCCCTCACCATGGGCAATCAATGTGCGCTTACCAATATTGAGCACCTTGTTCTTTACCGTTCCCAAATTACCCCTCACATCTACTCCCCACTCCCCAAACTGTTGCTTATAGGCCAGCGAGAACTCAACGCCTTTATTTTCCACTTGGCCGATATTCGTCTCCGGGGGCGAAGCGACCCCCGCCACGGACGGAACGGGCAGACTTTCAATCAAATCTTTTGTTTTCTTAATGAAGTAGTCTGCGGTGACATTGAGCTTATTCCCGAAGAAGCCCACATCGACACCGAAGTTTGCCTGTTCGGTCCGTTCCCATTTCAGGCTTGGGTTTGGAATGGTACTCTGGTAGAGACCGAATAGCTGGCGATCCGCTCCTTCGCCGAGGAATACGCCGTAGGCACCCAACGAATACGGCGGCGCGTAGATAAACCGGCGTACCGAACGGATGTTGCCCACCTGCCCCCAGCTGGCACGGAGTTTCATGAAACTGAGCACATCGCTCGCCGGCATAAAAGGTTCCGATGTCACTTTCCAAGCGAACGATGCAGCTGGAAAAATATCGGCATTATCATCGGGGTTTAGTTTGGACGATGCATCCCTACGCAAACTTCCGGTCAAGAAATAACGATCATCGAAAGAATAAGACAAACGTGCGAGATGGGACATTATTGATTCTTCCCAAATGGATTCGTTTGGCCGGTCCGAACTCCAATCGGTCGCGTTTTCAAATACCACGTAGTGCGGATATTCAAATTGGTAGCCACGTGTGTATACGTTGTGGCTTCGGCCTGTGGTGTAATTCATCGTGAATGCCCCCAATGCCGAAACGTAATGTTTATCCGCAAACGTTTTAGCGTATGACAAGACGTTCTCCCAGTTCCAATTTTTGTCTAGCGAAGACCCGATACTGCGGTAATTTTGATCGACGGTCCTTCCCGGTGCCGTAAACCGGCCTGTAAAACTCTCGCCTCGGAAGCTCGAAGTGTTGAACGAAAAATCCGACTTGAACTCCAGTCCGTCAATGGGCTTAATACTGAGGGATGTCAATGAAAACACCCGATTCGTGGGGTTGTGCTGGCGTGTATTCAGCAGCTGGGTTACCGGGTTGAGCAGATCCGCTTCCACGCTAAAGCCTTCCGCGAGCGCCCAGCGCGGTACCGTTCCACTTGGCATGCGGTTACCTTGGTCATCGTACTCATACATTTCGTTAAAACGTGGGTAGGCCATCGCGCTGAATACCGCCCCGGTATGGCCTGACCCGATATTGCTCTGCCCGTTGCTGTAGCCATACAGCAGGTTTTGGTTCAGGCTTGCCCATTTATTGAACTTGAACCCCAAATTCAGCCGTGCCGTGAGGTTCTTGCTCCACGTGTTCAACAGCGTTCCCTCCGTATCGTCGTAAGCCAATGACGCCAATGCGTTTATAGACTCGCTACCGCCGCTGATGGTCACATCGTAATGTTGTACCTTACCCGTTCGGAAAATTTCGTCCACCCAATCCGTTCGGGTTTCATTACCATAGGGGAATTGCTCGGGATCGTATACCAGTGGCAAGTTACGGTCTGCCGCTACGGACGCATCCTTCCACACCCGATTGAAATCTTCGGCGGTCAGGACCTCCGGTGTTTTCCACGCCGCTTGCATGCCATTCCACACATTGGCGTCTACCCGTATTGCTCCCGCCTTTGCCCGTTTGGTGGTTATCACGATTACGCCGCCCGACCCGGCATACGCTCCATACACGGCCGATGAAGCCGCATCTTTCAACACGGTCACCGTTTCGATATCCGCGGGGTTGAACGGCGCATTGGGCACGCCGTCCACGATATAAAGCACGCCATCACCGCCGCGGTTTCCCCGCCCTCGGATACTGATATCGCCCGTCGATCCGGGAACACCGCTTTGAACCACGCGAACACCCGGCATTTCACCTTGGATAATATTGGCTAGCGATGCGGGCCGTCCCTTGAACCGGTCGCCCACATTGACGGACGAGACGGCAACGGAAAGATCTTGTTTACGGTTCGAAGCGTAACCGATGGCCACAACCTCATCCAGCATGTTGTTATCCCCACCCAGTTGAACGTCAACCGTCGAGCGGTCGGCCACATGTTCCTCCAGTGTCGGGAACCCCACGTATGAGAAAACCAATATCGCATTGGCGCCCACCTCGATGGAATACTCGCCTTCTTCGTTGGTCATTGTTGACCTACTTGTGTGTTTCTCCGCCACGGTTACACCAGCCAAGGGCTGCCCGCTATGCTGCTCCGTAACTTTGCCCGTTATAGTCCCTTGGGCATACACCCTGCCCGTCAAAATTGCCAGGGCCATCAACACACACATGTTTAAATAATAGATTTTCCTCATATTGATACTTTTTTATAGCTATGTCAACCTTTCACGGCGCAAGTATATGCTCCATTTTCTAGCTCATTATTAATTCCATGTTATCTTTCTCCTAACATGGATTAACCTCCTTGCGGAGCCCATTGAAGCCAACACGCTAACCCATTTATAATTTATAATCGTCCAAGCAAACTAATCGCTTTTTAGCCGATAAATCAAGGAGTTGGAGCTTTATCACTACGCAAAGGTTTGCGTAACAAGGCGCTCAGGATTTGGTTATCTAGGATATCTTCACGAACTTAGGAAAGTCGTAATTCAATGACACTGATTGTAAAACCTTATGCAAAAAGCCCGGCAAACAACCATCGTCGACATCGCGAACCAATTGGGTGTTTCGCCATCCACCGTTTCGCGCGCTTTGCACGACCACCCGTCGATCAGTGCTAAAACCAAGCGCAACGTGATGGTCCTTGCCGAAAAATACAGTTACCAACCGAATCTGTTGGCGCTAAGCTTACTGAATAAGAAGACCGGGATCATCGGCATCGTGGTGCCCGAAATCACGAGCTACTTCTTCGCCACGGTCATCAGCGGGGTACAGGATATGGTTTCGTCAGCCGGCTATAAACTGCTGATCTGCCAGTCGGATGAGTCGTTTGAAGAAGAGAAAAAGCTATTGCAAGACATGGCTTTGCTGCGCGTAGATGGCGTGCTGATTTCGCCCACCTTTCGTACAAACTCATTCCACCATTTCGAAAAACTGAAAAAAACAGGTATCCCCCTTGTTATTTTCGATCGGGATTGCCCTGGCTTTGAAGCCGACAGGGTGGTGGTAGACAGCTACGACGGGGCATACCAAGCCGTAGAATACCTGATCAAGACGGGGTGCCAACGCATTGCCCACATTGCCGGTCCCATCGCTATCCCCACCTTCAAACAACGGTTGGATGGCTACCTCAACGCACATTACGACAACAACATCCCGATCAGGTCTGAGCTGATCGTTTACAGCAATGGTTTCTCTTCGGATGACGGTGTGGAGGCTGCGGCCCAACTGATGGCCCGCCGGGAGAAACTCGATGCCATCTTTGCCGTCAACGACGGGGTAGCCATTGGTACCGCCCACGTATTACGCGAAAACGGATATCGGGTGCCCGATGACATTTCGCTCCTAGGGTTTGACGATGAATCTTACGCCCAGTATTATTATCCTCCATTATCTACGGTTTGGCAGCCGGTTTATGAATTGGGTATGCTATCGGCGAAAATACTGCTCGACCGGTTTGCCAACGCCGACCAACAACGGCCCTACCGTTATGAAGTGCTCAAACCGGAGCTGGTGATCCGCGACTCTTCAAGCGCCCTCGCCCGACCTACGTCGTCATCCGCCTTACCAGATCAACCGGGCATACCAGCGGTTCACCCAGTGTAATCGTGCCCGACCGACCGGGAGCACCTTGCAGGGCACCGATAAGTGTCCGTGCCACTTTATCAGCCATGGCATTCGGATATTGTTCGATCGACGTAATGGGGGGAGAGATGATGGCGGCCCGTGGATCATTGGAGTAACCGATTATCTTTAAGCGTTCGGGGATATGCATACCGCGCTCCCGGGCGAACTCCACGGCCGCAATGGCTGTCGTATCGTTGGCCGCAAACAATCCATCGGGTTGTTCGGCTCCATCGAATATCCGCCTCAAGCTGCCCCAAGCGTTCTCTGCCGTCAGCTCCTGGTGGTAAATCCATTCATCCCGTAGTGATACCCCTTCCTTCGCCAATGCGTCGGCAAACCCCTGCGTACGCTCGCGGTAGATACTGCAGGTCTGTGGACCGCTGATGTATGCAATCCGCCGGCATCCCGCCTGTAACAGGTGGTTGCCCGCCAACAGCCCTCCGCGGTAATCATCGCCTTTCACAATATAGGCCGGGGTGTCCTGCCCCAAGGGTACACGGTCGTAAAATACCAAGGGTATGCCTTGTTGGAAAAACCCTTCGAAATGTGCCGTATCTTCCGTATACAATGCCAATGAGACCACAAGAGCATCCACACGGGCCGAATACAGTGTATTGGCTAATTCCTTCTCCAAGCTTACGGAATCGTTGGATTGGCATATCATCAGGTTGTAGCCCGCCGCCTGTAGCTGCCGCTGCAAAGCGGTAATGAAAAAGGCATGGAAGTACATGGAGATACGGGGCACGATCAGCCCGATGATGTTAGAGCGACGGTTGCGCAACGAAGATGCCATGCTGTTGTGCCGATACCCCATTTCCTTTGCCATTGCTTTCACCCGTTGCCGTGTGGCCTCACTGATCCGTGGGTTATCGTTGAGTGCCCTGGATACGGTAGCCGGGGATATCCCGAGTGCCTTGGCAATGTCTACTATGCTATTCTCCGATTTCGGTTTCTTCGGTGTCATCTTGTATAATCAGCTTGCTGCCAAAGCAACGTTATTTTGCTGGAAAATGCAAATGCGATGTAGCCGAAGTCTGTCGTTGTACCGAAAACGTAGCCTTCGTCCACACTTTCGGTATTCTACAAATCGAAACGGAAGACATGAAAGGCGATAGATTTCTCCGGAATGCCGACCAAGCTCCGCTTCGTAGCACAAAGTTTCGTCTTCCATGTACTACCTTTCAATACCGCGGCCCTAACTTACCGCAGCCATGAGCTACGAAGCAACTTCCTCGTATTAAGTTGTCGCACCCACGCACTACCATGCAGTGTCCTAGGGCTAGGTTGCCGCATTCATGGCCTACGTTGTGGCGTCGTAGTACTACGGTGCGGCATCCACGTACTACGTTATGGCATCGTAGCGCTAACTTACCGCTTCCACATATTACCCTGTAGTGTCGCAGGGTTAGGTTGCCGCATCTATGCACTACGTCATAGCATCGTAGTACTACGGTGCTATGACGTAGTACCAAGTTACCGCATCCACATACTAGTTTGTTGCGTCTTAGCGCTAACTTGCCGCTTCCAAATACTACCACGCATTGTCGTAAGGCTAGGGTGCCGCGTCCACATACTACGATGCGGCGCCATAGTACGAGCCTGCGGCGTCCATGTACTACGGCTCAGCACCGTCGTTCCAACCAGCGGCGGGCTACGGCTACGCCGCGGTTCCGTGGTATGTGGAAACCGAACGGAAGTACTACGAAATAGAGGCTAGCAGCCGCGTTGGGTTACCGATTACATAAGTAGAAGATATTCTTAGTTTACAGAACCACGAATCGTTACCTTTGTAGGTAAGCTATGAAGAAAATAGGATTTTTATCGTTTGGGCATTGGTCGAACCACCCTGCCTACCATACCCGCACAGCAAGCGACACGTTGCTACAATCCATCGATTTGGCTGTTGCCGCTGAAGAAATCGGCCTAGACGGCGCTTATTTCAGGGTGCACCATTTTGCCGCCCAATTGGCATCTCCATTTCCACTGCTCTCGGCCATTGGCGCCAAGACGAGCCGTATAGAGATGGGAACAGGCGTCATCGACATGCGTTATGAAAACCCGCTCTATATGGTGGAAGAGGCCGGGGCAGCCGATTTGATTTCCCAGGGGCGCCTGCAGTTGGGCATCAGCAGGGGATCGCCCGAACAGGTGATCGATGGTTGGCGCTACTTCGGGTATGAACTGGCCGAAGGTGAAACCGACGCCGATATGGGGCGCCGCAAAGGACTGGAGTTTCTGGAACACCTCAACGGCATCGGGTTTGCCCAGCCCAACCCGAACCCAATGTTTCCGAACCCGCCGGGACTGCTTCGGCTGGAACCCCACGCTGAGGGGTTGCGCGAACGTATCTGGTGGGGAGCCGCCTCTAACGCAACCGCCATTTGGGCCGCTGAGCAGGGCATGAACCTGCAAAGCTCCACCTTGAAGTACGACGAGAGTGGCAAGCCTTTCCACGTACAGCAGGCAGAGCAGATCAGACTGTATAAAGAGGCCTGGGAAAAAGCAGGGCACCAGCGCCAACCCAGGGTTTCGGTAAGCCGGTCTATTTTTGCTTTGGTAAACGAGCAAGACCGTTATTACTTCGGCCAGGAAGCTAGCCGGGCCGATAAAATCGGAATCATTGAAAATGACAAACGTACGATCTTCGGACGCAGTTACGCCGCGGAGCCGGATCGACTGATTGAGGAGTTGGCTCGGGACGAAGCCATCCAGGAAGCGGATACGTTGCTACTCACGATTCCCAACACGCTAGGGGTCGACTATAATGTGCATGTGCTGTCTTCCATTTTGGAACATGTAGCACCGGGATTGGGTTGGCGCTAAAAATGGAAAGCTCGGATGTATACATTTAGAAAAGCAAAACCCCACGAATTGCCGCAGATATGGGAAGTCATCCAATATGCCATTGCTCGGCGGAAAGAAGCGGGTAGCGCGCAGTGGCAGGATGGCTATCCAAATCCTACGGTATTGCGTAATGATATCGATAAAGGTGCGGGATTTGTCCTCGCAGAAGGTGAAACCGTTGCGGGCTACTGTGCGGTAATGATCAACGAGGAGCCTGCCTACGCCACCATCGATGGTAAATGGCTCACCAATGGCGACTTTGTTGTATTCCACCGCATTGCGGTTTCCAAAGACCACCTGGGGAAAGGGCTGGCGAGGAAAATGATGGAGCACATCGAAACATTTGCCGCAAACCATAAGATAGGTAGCATCAAAGCAGACACAAACTACGATAACCCCGCCATGTTGCGGGTTTTCGAATCGATGGGATACCGCTACTGTGGTGAGGTGTATTTCCGCGGGAGCCCAAGAAAGGCGTATGAGAAATTGTTATCCGTCGGCACAGCTTAACCCATACATCAATATTGCCCCGTGCTCAACAGCACCAAGGTACACGCGCGCACCACCTCGATTCCCCGCTGCCGCGCCAGGTCTTCCAGTTCCGGGTTTTCCGTGCCGGGATTGAAGATCACACGTTTAGGCTTCGTCGCCAAGATATAATCGTAGTATTCGGGCTGCCGTTGCGGACCGATATAGAGCGTTACGGTATCGATATCCGGGATAACCTCACCGGCACGTTGTATTTCCACCCCCGCAGACGCCCCTTTCTTTATCCCGATATTCACAATGTCATGCCCCGCCGCAACCAATCGGTGGGCAGCCAGGGATGCATACCGGCCCGGATTGGTCGTAGCCCCCAAAACCAATGTTTTCTTCTTTTCCATAGCTTACAAAGCTACAGCTATTCCGCCATATATTCCCCTTCGGACGAATAGGCACCCCGGCGGATAACTGGCATATCCAGTAGGTGGTAAAGTTCGTCCAAATGCAGTAGGCTGCCATTGGCGAGGTTGGCGAGCAGCACAATGGTCACATCACTGGTGATGTCGCGTACGTAAATGTTGCGGAAGCCGTGCCACCAACCGGTATGGTACACCACCTGGTGATTGTTTGTTTCATAGGTACGCCAACCAAAACCATAGTTGAATACGCTTTTTGTAGGCTTGCTATAACCGGCGTAGGCCGAATCGAGTGTCTCCGGCTTAAGTAGGCGCCCGTCGCGCAACGCGCGGTCAAACAGATACAGGTCCCGAACGGTGCTGTATATGCCCTTATCGCCCACCGGTCCGTCCTGGAAATTCTGAACCACCGAGCGGCGCCATACCTTGTCATGGCCCACAACGCCCGTCGGTATCTTTTCATAGACCGCCTTTGAATATACCGCCGTATGCTTCATCCCTGCTGGTCCAAACACGTTTTCTTTCATGTAAACGGCAAAATCCTCGCCCGTCACTTTCTCGATGATGGCCGCCAAAACCATGTAATTGGTATTGTTGTAGAAGAACCGCACATCGGGATTGGCATATTTGGCCGGCTTATGCTTGGCCAGCAGGGCCATCACATCCGCATTGGTCATCCCTTTACGTTTGTCGGCCCAGATTTCCTTCTTATCCGTAAAATAGAGGTAATTCGTTAGCCCCGACCGGTGCGTAAGCAATAACTTGATGGTAATACCGGGGTAGGGGAAATCCGGGAAAAACTCATCCACCGTCTGGTCCAACCGGATCTTGCCCGCCTCGATCAACCGCAGTATGCCCGTAGCGGTAAGCGGTTTGGACACCGATGCCAATTCAAACTGCGAGTCGATTTCCAAACTATCGCGCATCAGGTAATCTGCCCAGCCAAAGGCATTCTGATAAAGGATTTTCCCTTTTTTGGCAATCAATACGTTGCCGTTGAAGCCCGACCGGCTATGCAGCCGCTGCATGAACGCATCCAATCGCTTATCGGCCTTGGCGGGGTCATACTCCAGCGCCAGGCTGTCGCGCTTGTGTTGCTTCCGCTCCACCCGGGCGCGTTTCTTTTCGGCCGAAGTACACGACGCAACGACAATGGCCATCGATAATAAGAAGAAAAGGCTATTTCCCAACCACGGTTTTTTACTAATAATCATACGCGGCCGCTAAGGTATTGCAATCAACTTGCATTGGCAACTATTTTAACATCGAATCGAAACCAGAACACATTTATTTATAACCATTCTAAATATCTGTGTTTTACACAGTTCTGACAGTGGTCAGATAGGAGATGTTGTACTTTTGTTACCGAAATTAAGTGAGCATAGTACAGCCTTGAAGAATCTTAAAGTCATAGCATTTACCCACAAACATGTGGATCTTAAGGATTTAGGGAACCTTGTGATTTGTAATGAGGAGTTGGAGAGCCGACTGATTAACCTTAAGAACAGCTTTGATATTCCCGAAATTTTTTATGTGGGCACCTGTAACCGCGTGGAATTCGTGTTCTATGGGGCACATGAATTGACGCCCATGTTCATCAAGGAATTCATGCACAAGCTCAACTTCTGCGTTCCTTCCGAGCAGCTCGAATGTTTCTTAGGCCAGGTCAACACGTACGAGGGCCTCGATGCACTGAACCACCTGCTCCGGATGTCGTGCTCGTTGGAAAGTTTGGTCGTAGGCGAAAAGGAAATCCTCGCGCAGGTTCGCAAAGCATACGAGCGTTGCCGGCAGAGTGGTTTCACCGGTGATTTCCTCCGGTTGGTGATGGATCGGCTTGTCAAGACAGCTAAAGAGGTGTATACCCATACGCGCATATCGCGCAATCCGGTTTCGGTGGTTTCTCTTGCTTATCGCAAGCTACGCGAAATCAAATTGGAAAACAACCCGCGCATCCTCATTGTGGGTGCGGGCGAAACCAACCAGAATATCGCCAAATACTTACTGAAACACCGTTTTTCCAATTTCGTGGTGTTCAATCGCACGCTCGAGAATGCACGGGCGCTGAGTGCCGAATTGAATGCTGACGCATATCCGTTAAGTGAACTCCCCCATTATAAGGGCGGATTCGACATCCTCATCACCTGTACCGGATCGCCCGAAGCGATTATCGACAAGCAGCTGTACCAATCGCTCCTCAATGGCGAGACCGACCGGAAAGTGATCGTGGATTTGGCCATCCCAAACGATGTCCATCCCGAGGTGTTGGAAGCCTATCCGCTACATTATATCGAAGTAAGCGGCCTACAGGCCATCGCATCCAAAAACCTGCAGGAGCGCTATGACGAGTTGGTCCACGCCGAGCAAATCATCGCCGATAACATCGGCGAATTCCTCCCCCTGCTCAAACAGCGCCGAGTGGAACTGGCCATGCGTGAAGTACCCGAGAAAGTAAAAGAAATACGTTCTTTCGCACTCAATGAAGTATTCGCCACCGAAGTAAGCGGGCTGGATGCCAATTCAAGGGCGGTGCTCGAAAAGGTAATTGACTATATGGAAAAAAAGTATATCAAAGTGCCCATGGTGATGGCCAAGGATATTTTGGTAAAGACGAGTCATTCGGACATCCATTAGTCTGCTTCAGTTATCCGAAACGTGCATTCTTTTAACTTATCCGTTCGGATAACGTCTTATATTCATTAAGTTTGTGTATGCTAACAGATGAACCCCTGACTAAAACGGCCCCTACCCTTGCAAAAATGGTAGACCGTACGCTTATTATCGGTACCCGAGGAAGTGAATTGGCCCTATGGCAAGCCAATTATGTGAAAGATCGGCTGGCCGAAATCGGCGTGGATGCGGAACTCAAAGTCATCAAGACCCAGGGCGACATCGTGCAGCACCTGCGGCTGGACAAGCTGGAGGGCAAGGGCTTCTTCACCAAAGAATTGGAGGAAGCGCTTTTAAACGGGGGTATTGACCTCGCCGTGCACTCACATAAGGACCTCCCTACGGTACATCCACCCGGCCTAACCATCGCCGCCGTCACGGCCCGTGAAGACCCGTCGGAGTTGCTCATCATCCACAAAGACTGTGTAGACTTGAAGAAACGCTTGGTGCTCAAACACAACGCCATCGTGGGCACTTCTTCAAACCGCCGGAAAGCGCAGTTGCTGGCTATGCGGCCGGACCTTGAATTTGACGACCTCCGCGGGAATGTGCTGAGCCGCGTGCAGAAACTCCGCGATGAGAATTTCGATGCCATCATGCTGGCGAAAGCGGGCATTACCCGTGTCAATGTCGACCTTAGCGAATTCCATGTCGAAGAGCTCCCTCCGGTTGAGGTGATACCGGCCCCGGCACAGGGTGTGCTGGCCATACAGATCCGTGAAAACGACACGCAGCTTGCGGACGTGTTGCAGTCGATAAACAACGCTGCAGTGGCAGACACCATCGCCGTCGAGCGCAAAGTGCTGAATCTTTTCGATGCAGGATGCCACGCACCGCTGGGCTGCTACTGCCGTAAGCAGGGCGATGTCTATGAAGTGTGGACTTCTAAAGCCGACGATAGCGAAGCGTTTCCCGACCGGCTTTACCTGGCGGCCGGAAGTACGGCCGGCCTCGCCGAACGGATTGCCGATAAATTCGACAAGGACAGGAAACTGCCCGGCCATGTGTTCATTACGCGCGACCTGTCCGAAGCCAGCTATTTCCACCGCGCCATGGCCAAACATGACATCAAGGTCGAAGGCCGCTCGCTGATCCGCATTTTCCCGATGATCAACAAATTGGACCCCTATATCCTCAAGTACGTAGACTGGGTCTTTTTCGGCAGCAAAAACGGCATCGAGAACTTCTTTAAACTAGAACCCCGGTTGAGCAAACGGACGAAATTTGCCGTCATCGGGCGGGGATCCGAAGAGATGCTCCGGCAATTTGGCCATACCCCCGAATTCACCGGAGAGCGGCTGGGTATCAACATGGAAGAAATCGCTGGGGAATTTGCCAAACTCGCAGCCGGCACGACGGTGCTGATCCCGCGTGCCAAAGATTCCCTGGAAACCATCCAGAAGTCGTTGACGGAAGACACGAAGGTCATCAACCTCCCCGTATACCAGACGCGCATCGACACGAATGTATCCAAGTCTAACGCTGACGTGCTGATTTTTACCAGCCCCTCAAACGTGGAGGCTTATTTTGTGGACAACCTGGTCGACCCGGGCCAGCAGATTATCTGTATCGGGCGGTCTACTGGCCGGAAAATGGAAGAGTTCGGACTGCCCTACACGCTCCCCTACTCGCCCGATGAAATCGGCCTTGCCGAAGCAGTATTCGGGCTGGATTACTGAAATTTTAAACACGGATTGATGTGCCCCCCCGGGGTTTGATGAATTGAAAATGTTAAAAAGACCACGAAGGAACCGCAAATCAGCGGTGATACGGGATATGGTTCAGGAGACGCATATCACGGCGGCCAACCTCATATTCCCCTTGTTTGTTATCGAGGGCAACAACATCAAAACGGAGGTCTCCTCCATGCCCGGCATTTACCGGTATACGGTAGACAACCTGCTCCGTGAAGTGGAGCACTGCATGGAAATCGGCCTGCGTGCGTTTGATCTGTTCCCCAACATCGAGGAATCGCTCAAAGACAAGTACGCAACGGAAAGCACAAGGGAGGGCAGCCTATACCTGCGCGCCATTGCCGAAGTGAAACGCCATTTCCCCGACGCATGTGTCATCACCGATGTGGCCATGGACCCCTATAGCAGCGATGGGCACGATGGCGTGGTTGAAAATGGTGAAATACTAAACGATGCAACACTGGATATCTTAGGCCAGATGGCACTTGCCCACGCTAGGGCCGGTGCCGATATCATCGCACCATCGGACATGATGGATGGGCGGATCGGCCACATCCGCCACGTGCTTGACGAAAACGGATTCGCCAATGTATCGCTGATGTCATATACCGCGAAATATGCCAGTGCCTTTTATGGCCCTTTCCGTGATGCGCTCAATTCGGCACCGAAACATGGCGACAAGAAGACGTACCAGATGGACCCCGCCAATCAGCGTGAAGCATTGATTGAAGCCGAATTGGATACGCAAGAGGGTGCCGATTTCCTCATGGTGAAGCCAGCCCTGGCCTACCTAGACGTTATCAAGTTACTGCACGATGGTTTCGACCTCCCGATCGCAGCCTATAACGTTAGCGGCGAATATGCCATGGTGAAGGCCTCTGCACGTAACGGGTGGCTCGATGAGCGACGTGCAACGATGGAGGTCCTCACGGCAATCCGCCGGGCGGGAGCCACGGCGATCCTCACCTACCATGCCAAGGAAGTGCTGGAAAAGGGATGGCTTCAAGCGTGACGGTTTTAGATTATATATTTCAGATTGATGATCGATTATTGGTGATTAACCATTAACAATTGACCATTAACAATTCATAAAGATGTTAGATGCATTAAAAAAAGCCTTTGGCGGTGGCGACGAACCCCAACCATCATCAGGCAAAGGGAACGATATTACACGGGAAAAATCAGCCGAATTGTACGAAAAGGCCCAACGGTATTTTCCAGGTGGGGTCAACTCGCCCGTGCGGGCTTTCAAATCGGTGCATGGCACCCCGTTGTTTATTGAACGCGGCGATGGCTGCTACCTATGGGATGCCGATGGCAATCAATTCATCGATTTCTGTTGTTCTTGGGGGCCATTGATATTGGGCCACAACTACCCCAAAATACGGGAAAAGGTAGTCCAGACCCTGGAGAAAGGTTTGAGTTTCGGTGCGCCCACCGCCTTGGAAAACGAGCTCGCCGAGCTGATCCTTGAACACAACCGATACATCGAGAAAATCCGTTTCGTCAGCTCGGGCACGGAAGCCGTCATGTCGGCTATCAGACTGGCCAGGGGGTATACTGGCCGCGATAAAATCATCAAATTCGAAGGATGCTACCATGGGCACTCCGATTCGCTGCTGGTGAAGGCCGGTTCGGGATTGGTGACATTCGGCGAAACGTCTTCGGCGGGTGTACCCAAAGCATTTGCCGACGAGACCATCGTTGTCCCATTGAACGATAGGCGTGCAGTGGGGGCCGCATTCGACCAATTCGAGGGGCAGATCGCCGCAATCATCATTGAAGGGGTGCCTGCGAACAACGGGCTCCTCATCCAAGACCGCGAATACCTCCATTTTTTACGCGATATCACCCGCCAGCACAAGGCGCTGCTTATTTTCGACGAGGTCATTACCGGGTTTCGCCTCGGGTTTGAAGGGGCTGCCGCCCACTACGATGTACACCCCGATATCATCACTTACGGTAAAATCATCGGCGGTGGTATGCCCGTGGGCGCCTATGGCGCTTCTGCCGAATTGATGGGCCATATATCGCCCGAGGGCGCAGTTTACCAGGCAGGCACCCTTTCGGGCAATCCAGTCGCCATGGCTGCGGGAATCGCACAGCTCACGGTACTCAAAAGCAATCATTTCTACAAGAACCTAAACACGAAGGCGACGGAGTTCGTAGCCGCGATACAGCGCTACGCGACAGCCAAGAACTACCGTTTCAAGGTATTCCAAATCGGCTCCATTTTTTGGTTTGCGTTTACCGATAAAGAAGCGATCCATGCCGCCAGTGATATCGACCATGGCAGCATGGATTACTACAAGGCATTCCATCGAGAATTACTCAACCGTGGTGTATACCTCGGCCCTTCCGGATACGAAGTGGGCTTTGTCTCCGCAGCACACACGAAGGTGGAACTGGAAAAGACGAAGCGTGCTATCTTCGAAAGCCTAGATGAGGTATTCCGGACGATGGGAGCCCCGAAATCATAGGCCGAAATACTGCTTGGCATTGTAATAGCAGATATCCTGTATCACTTTGCCCGTCCACTCGGTATCATCGGGCAGCAGGCCTTTGTTGATATCCTCGGCAAATAGGTTGCAAAGCAACCGCCGGAAATACTCGTGCCTGGAGTACGAAAGGAAACTGCGCGAGTCGGTCAGCATCCCCACGAAGCAGCTGATCAAGCCGATATTTGACAGCGTATTCAGCTGTTGGGTCATGCCATCAAGCTGATCCAGGAACCACCATCCCGAGCCGAACTGCATCTTGCCCTTTGTTCCCGATGCCTGGAAATTGCCCATCATGGCGGCAAACACGGCATTGTCTGCGGGATTAAGGTTATAAACCACGGTCTTGGCCAATCGTCCTTCTTCCTCCAGCGTATTGAAGAAATGCTGCATGGACTGCGCCTGTTGGAAATCGCCGATAGAGTCGTATCCCGTATCGGCGCCGAGTTCCCGTAGCTTGCGCGTATTGGTGTTGCGCAATGGGCCGAGGTGGAATTGCTGCACCCAGCCCTTATCGTGGTACAACTTGCAGAGTTCCGAAAGCACCAAATAGGTAAAAGCTTCTTCATGTTCGGCCGCGAGGGCATCGTCGCCCGCAAGCACGCGCTTAAATACCTCGTCCAGCGACAGGCTTACATCCAGTTGCCGTGGCAGGCTGTTGAGGCCATGGTCGGCAATCCGGCAGCCCTGGCTATGGAAATAATACAGCCGGTTCCATAAGGCATCCAATAACGTGTCCAAGTCAACGATGGCTACGCCGCTGCTCGCCTGCAACTGATCGATGTAACGGCGATAGTCGTCACCTTTACCAAGCTGGAACACCTTATCCGGCCGGAATGTTGGCAGCACCCTGGTTTCGAAATCCGACCCCGCAATGGCCCGGTGATGGCGAAGATCATCCACAGGATCGTCAGTGGTTCCGACCATATCTACGTTGAAATGCCTCAACAAACCGCGCGGTGAAAATGCTGCGGTCTGTAACTGGGCCGATGCCGTATCAAAGATACGGTCCGCATTATCCGGTCCGAGCAGCTCGGTGATACCAAATGGGTTTTTGAGTTCCATGTGTGTCCAGTGATACAACGGATTACGCAACGTATAAGGAACTGCTTCCGCCCATTTCCGGAATTTTTCCCGGTCGGTCGCCTCGCCGGTTATGTATTGTTCTTCGATGCCCAATACCCGCAATGCACGCCATTTATAATGATCGCCCGCCAACCAGATACGCGTGAGGTTCTCGAACTGCCCGTCAGACGCAATGGCGTCCGGAGGCAGATGCGAATGGTAGTCTACGATCGGCAGCTCTTTGGCATAGTCGTGGTAAAGCCGTACGGCGTGCTTCGACTGAAGCAGGAAATCGTCGTGGAGAAAATAAGCCATGCGTATAGGTTATCTGATTACCGTCCTGTTATCCCTAGCTCCAGCCCTCGCAGTTCAGCCAGGCCCCGCAGCCGCCCGATGGCTGAGTAACCGGGAGCCGTGGTCTTACCGATGTCGTCCAACATTTGATGCCCATGGTCCGGGCGGAACGGTATCGCTTCCCGGCGTTGTTGGTTCTCGGCCACCAGTGCCTTCATCACCGCATACATATCGACGTCGCCGTCGAGATGATCCGCCTCGTAAAAATTACCCTGGTTATCCTTCTTTACGTTACGCAGGTGTACAAAATAAACACGTGATTTCACCGCATCGAAAATATCGGGCAGGTCATTGCCTTTACCGGCACCCAGCGACCCCGTACAAAAACATATGCCATTGAAAGGCCGATCGAGCGAACGGATAATGTACAACAGGTCGTCTTTATTGCTAGCGATACGTGGTAGACCAAGGATGGGATAAGGGGGATCATCGGGATGGATGGTCATCCGAATCCCTTCTTCTTCGCATACATCGGCGATACGTGACAAAAACCAAATCAGGTTCTCGCGCAGGCCATCGAAGCCGATAGCCGCATATTCACGGATGCTTTCCCGCAATTCCTCCAGCTCGATACTGCGCTCGCCCGGTATCCCCATCAACACATTGCTGTTGAGCAGCTCGATAGCCTGCGGCGTATAGGCTTCATACCGCTTCTTGGCTTCCACCTTCACCGCTTCCGGATAGTCCTGTTCTGCACCATCCCTTTTCAATACAAAAAGGTCGAACACCGCGAGGTCATTCCAATCAAAATAGAGTGCTTTCGAGCCGTCTTTCATCTCCAGATCCAGCTGGGTGCGCGTCCAATCCAATACCGGCATGAAATTATAACATACCGTTTTGATTCCCGCTGCAGCAAGATTCCTTAAGCTCTGCCGGTAATTCGCTATGTATCGCTCCGCATCGGCACGCCGTGTTTTTATAGCTTCGTGCACCGGCACACTTTCCACCACACTCCAGGTCAGTCCGGCCGTTTCGATAAGCGCCTTCCGTTCCTGTATATCTTCTAGCGGCCATACGTCGCCATGGGGAATGTGATGCAGGGCCGTCACAATGCCCGTCGCTCCCGCCTGTTTGATGTCTTGCAATGAAACCGTATCGGCAGGACCGTACCACCGCCACGTCTGTTCAAGTTTTTTTGTCATTGCTTTTTTGCTTCTTTGTCTTTTGCTATTTGCTGTATGCTATTTGCTCGCCATAATCATGTTCCCAGACTCACAACCTCACAAATTCACACCCCACTCCAGGCATTGAATCCGCCATCCACCAAAATGGTTTCGCCCGAAATGAAGCCCGACGCATCACTCAACAAGAAGATCAATGTACCGGTGAGTTCGCTCGGGTCGCCCAAGCGTCCGAAAGCGGTGTTGTTGACGAACCGCTGTGCCCGGTCGGTATAAGACCCATTGGGGTTGGTAAGCAATTCCCGGTTCTGTTCGGTAAGGAACACGCCGGGTGCAATCCCGTTCACCCGTACTTTATCGCCATAACGCTGGGCCAATTCCACGGCCATCCATTTGGTGTACCCTTCGATGGCGCACTTCGCCATATTATAACCCATTACGCGGGTGATGGCCTGTTGGGCTGCCAACGACGAAATGTTTACGATGGACCCTTTCCCCTTCTCGGCGATCACCCTGCCGAAAACGTGGGTAGGGATGACCGTACCGAAGAGATTCAGCTCAACGGCCTTTTGGGTATCGGCAATCTTGGTATCGAAAAGGTTCTGGTCGGGGCCGATGGTGGCGCCGGGGATATTCCCCCCCGCGGCATTCACCAGCCCATCTATGGTTCCCCAAGCATCCAATATTTGGTCCTTGGCCCGGTGCACCGCCTCCTCATCCAATACATCGGTAATTACCGCGATGGCTTCGCCACCCTGCTCTTTTATCGCCGCAACCCGTGCATCAGCCCGTTCTCGGTTGCGCCCCAATACCGCTACCCTCGCTCCCGCCGCTGCCGTGGCCAGGGAGAACGACTCGCCCAAAACCCCCGTTGCGCCCGTAATCACAATCACTTTACCGGCCAAAGAAAACTGTTGTATCCCATCCATAGTTCTTAATAAGGTCTATTGCGTATTTTAATCCCCAATATTAGGCAAAAATGGATTTAATAGGAACACGTTTCTCTATAAATATTCACGAAAACGTTGTAGGTACGGCAACGGCCAATAAGCGGTAACTCGCGGATTTACAAAATTTTAACAAAATTATTTTAAGATGTCGTTTTAAAGCGATACTTTTGCATCCCCAACATTCGAAGGGCTTATGTATTGAAAAATAATTAATTACAAAAATTATAGATATGACTAAGGCAGAAATTATAGCAGAAATCGCAAACAAAACCGGGCTGGAGAAAGTAGATGTTCAAGAAACGGTTGAGGCATTCTTCAAAGTTGTCAAAAATGCGATGGTTGGGGGCGAGAATGTTTATGTGCGGGGGTTCGGTAGTTTCGTCGTTAAGAAAAGAGCGGAAAAAACGGCTCGGAATATCTCAAAAAACACCGCCATCATTATCCCTGCACATTATGTGCCGACCTTCAAACCAGCTAAGACCTTCGTTGAAAAGGTAAAAACTGGTAATAAATAATTTTTGCGTAAAAGCCGACCACACACGTACACATGCAGCAACGGACCAAACAGGTAGTCGCCATTACATCAATCATTGTGTTGATGGGATTTTTATTGGCGCAACCTATCAAAGGTTTGGTTAATGAAGACAAGGCCACCGCGAGCACGGCTACCGGGCCCCAAGTTACACTTGAATCCGTATCGCAGCAGGCTAAAGAGGGGCTTAACCCTAGCATCATCCAGGAAATATCGGCCCTTGAGGAAAAGGTGCAGCATGCGGAAGGTGCAGACAAACGCACGCTCCTGCAACAGCTTGCCACCCAATGGGACGATGTAAATGAGAAAGCCCCATTGGGTTTCATTTACCAGCAACTAGCCGAGCTGGATGGCCAGTTTGGAGATTGGCTCAAAGCCGGCGATGCCTACCGCGCAGCGTACACCAACCTGCAAGACACGTTGGCTGCCGGCGCCCTCAACGGCTATGCCATTAACGCATACGAAAAAGCGCTGGCGCTCGATTCGACAAGTTTGGATGCGAAGGTAGGTTTGGGTAGCGCGTACGTAACCGGCACAGCAAACCCCATGGCTGGCATCGCATTACTCCGGGAGGTCGTCAGCGTACAGCCATCCCACGTCGGGGCAAACAAAAGCCTAGGTTTATTTTCGATGCAGTCACGCCAGTTTGACCTCGCTATCGATCGGTTCAATACGGTTGTATCCCAACAGCCCGATGCCGAATCCTATTTTTATCTGGCAACAAGTTACGAAAACATTGGGCTGAATCGTGAGGCCATCGCCGCTTTTGAAAAAAGCAGGGATTTGGCGGCCGATCCGACCCTAACCCAATTTATCAATCGTAAAATTGATGAATTGAGTAAATAATCATTTTAATTTATTCATTTAAAAAATTTAAGCTATGCCAAGCGGAAAAAAAAGGAAAAGACACAAAATGGCTACCCACAAACGTAAGAAACGTTTAAGAAAAAACAGGCACAAGAAAAAATAACCTTGCCTGACAAGATCCTGCTTCCGGCATAGGGTATATAAATGAGCGCGGGTGATATGGCAGCACACATCGCTGGTGCACCTGCAATAAAACTCTGCCCTTACCATGTTCCAGGAAGATGCATGGGATCTGGATTAAACGTATTTTATTTTTCATTCAAAGCAGGTTATTATCCTTTCGCAAATGATGATGAGAACATGGCTACCGTGTTCATCGATGGTGACCTGCTTTGCTAAAGGAGTAGCTGTTGGTAAAGGAGTTAATTATCGATTCGGCTCCCGAAAGAGGGGTCACTATCGCTTTACTTCAAGACAAACAGCTTGTAGAGCTCAATAAGGAACAGGCGAACAACAATTATGCTGTTGGGGACATATATCTGGGCAGGATCAAGAAAATCATGCCCGGCCTTAATGCCGCCTTTGTAGATGTCGGTTATTCGAAAGACGCGTTCCTACATTACCTCGACCTGGGCCCCCAGGTCCAATCGCTCATCAAGCTCACCAAATTAGTAAAGAAAGGCAGTTACAAAGAGAAACTGCTCGATAGTTTAAGGTTAGAAAAGGACATCAATAAAGCCGGTAAGATATCTGAGGTACTCACCCGGAATATGCTGCTGCCGGTACAGATTGCCAAAGAGCCCATTTCTACCAAGGGGCCACGGTTAAGTTCGGACTTGTCCATTGCGGGAAGGTATGTTGTACTCGTCCCGTTTTCAAGCGCAGTTTCCATTTCCAAGCGTATCAAAGGCAACACGGAGCGGAATCGCCTGAAGAAAATCGTAGAAAGCATCAAGCCCACGAATTTCGGCGTTATTATACGTACCGTTTCGGAAGGGAAAGGCGTCGCCGAGCTGCAAAAGGATTTATTGGATCTCATTTCAAAATGGGAAGTGCTCACCAGCCGTCTGCGTACTGCCGAACCGTCACATAAGGTATTGGGCGAAATGGATCGCACGTCCACCATCTTGCGTGATATCCTTACCGACGAATTTTCGCATATCTATGTCAACGAACAGGCCATCTATGAAGAGACCCGTTCATATGTACAGGAAATTTCGCCCGACCTGGAAAAAATCGTTAAGCTGTACAAACACCGCGAGCCCATTTTTGAGCATTTCGGTGTAGAGCGCCAAATCAAGGCAGCTTTCGGCAAAACGGTAAACCTGCACGGCGGTGCTTACCTGGTTATCGAGCATACGGAAGCATTGCACGTCATTGACGTGAATAGTGGCAACCGCACCGCCAACAAGGAGAACCAAGAGGAAAATGCACTGCAGGTGAACATGGAGGCGGCCAAAGAAATTGCCCGCCAGCTCCGCCTGCGCGATATGGGCGGTATTGTGGTCATCGACTTCATCGATATGCATAAGCCGGCCAACCGCAAGGAGTTGCACGCCTACCTCAAACAATGCATGGCGACCGACCGCGCCCGGCATACCATCCTTCCCCCCAGCAAGTTTGGGTTGGTACAGATCACGCGGCAGCGTGTGCGGCCCGAAATGACGATTGTCACCAATGAAAAGTGCCCTGCATGTGATGGCACCGGCGAGATACGGTCGAGCATTGTTTTGATGGATGACATCGAAAATAACTTGAGCTTCATCCTGCAGGAACAGAACGAAAAGGACATCACCTTGTGTGTGCACCCATATATCTATACGTACCTCAAATCGGGTTTCGTATCACGGCGGATGAAGTGGTATTTCAAGTTCGGCCGCTGGATCAAGGTAAAACCGGTGGCATCATACTTCCTCACCGAATTCCATTTTTTCAACGGCAAAGAGGTCGAGATCAAATTGTAGCGGATATGGCCATCACCTCGGTGGCCATATCATCTATCGACCCATTCGCCAACCAGTGTATGGCTAGCCCATCCTTTTCCATCTTCCGGAAATACGTCATCTGCCTTTTAGCAAAGCGATGGATCTCCGTATTGAGCCGGGCGAAAAATGTTTCATAGTCCAATTCGCCCAAGAGGTAGCGGGTTACGTATTTATATTCCAATCCGTAATAGACCAGTCGCTCGGGGGGTATACCTTTTTTCAATAGGTGCCTTACCTCTTCGATGAGCCCTTGCTCCAGCCGTATGCGAAGCCGCTCGGTGATGCGTTGCCTGCGGATGTCTACCGGTGGGTTTATACCAAAAAGGATGGCCGGAACGACCGGGTGATGGTGTTGGGGTAGGACATGGTACTGACACCACGTACAGATTTCCGTCGCGCGGATAAGCCGCTTCCTCGTGCTGGTATCGGCTTTGAAACCGGCAGGCACGGGCAGCACGCGTAGCCTATCACGCAGGGCGGCGGTATCCAGTGCTTCCAGTTCACTGCGCAGGGCCCTATCTACGGGTACCCCACTATAATCAAATTGCTGCAATACCGACTGGATGTATAATCCGGTGCCGCCACACAGAATGGGTTGTTTCCCTTGCTCTTCAATACGATCCAATGCATCATGGAAATCGCTTTGATACTGGCCCACGTGATACGTATCTCCGGCGTCCCGGATATCGATCAATGCATAGGGGATATCACCGTAATCATCAAGATCTTTCCCCGTGCCGAGGTCCATGCCACGGTATACCTGCCGGGAATCCGCACTGATGATGGCCCCACCGGCCCGCTTGGCCACCTCCACCGCCAACCGGGTTTTCCCGGAGGCGGTGGGGCCAAGAATCACGATAAGACGGGGCGTGGCCCTCACACCACGAATTTGGTCCACTTTTCGGAGGAACCATTGCTGGCAACCACGTTATCGATGAACGCCATGCCGCGCACACCCTCATCGACCTGCGGGAAATCCAACATCTCCGCCGTGGGCGTCTCGCCATTAAGCTTAGCGGAGACCGTGAGTACGAAATTGCGGTAGATATTACCGAATGCTTCCAGTAACCCTTCGGGGTGTCCGGATGGTACACGTGTATTATGTACCGCGAAGCTACTCAGCGTATAGGGTGCCGCATAGGCATTGCCCGTGCGGATGTACTGCCGCGGTTGGTCGAGCATCTTCACGATGAGGTTATTGGGGTCTTCCTGTGCCCAGTCGATGCCGCCTTTCTCGCCATACACCCGGATGCGCAACGCGTTCTCCTCACCGGCGGAAATCTGGGAAGCCACCAGCACCCCACGTGCGCCGTTGTTGAAACGCAGCAAGACGTTGCCATCGTCATCCAGCATGCGCCCTTCGACCAACGTAGACAAATCGGCACAGAGTTCGGTGATTTCCAAACCGGTCACGTATTCGGCTAAGTGTGCCGCGTGTGTGCCGATATCGCCCATCGAACCACTCTTCCCAGATTTTTTCGGGTCGGTGCGCCAAGCGGCCTGGGCATTCCCTTCGCGCTCCGAAAGGCGGCTCAACCAGCCCTGGGGGTATTCGACCACTACTTTCCTTATTTTACCTAAAAATCCTTCCTTGATCATCGCCTTGGCTTGCTTCACCATCGGATAGCCACTATAGGTATGGGTAAGACACAACACGTTACCGGTACGGTCTACGATTTCCTTGAGTTCCTTGGCTTCTTCGAGCGTAAAGGTCATCGGTTTCTCAATAACAACATTGAACCCATGTTCCAAGGCGAGCTTCGCCGGTTCGAAGTGGACGAAATTCGGTGTTACAATCGTCACAAAATCCATGCGTTCACCCTCGGGGAGCTGGCTCTCCTTTTCAATCATCTCCTGGAAGGTGAGGTATACCCGGTTGTCGGGGATAAAAAGTGCTTTTCCTGATTCGCGCGCGATGTCGGGGTTGATACTAAATGCGCCGCATACCAATTCCACCAACCCGTCCATATTGGCAGCAATACGGTGTACCGCACCGATGAAGGCGTCTTTTCCACCTCCTACCATGCCCATGCGAAGTTTTCTGTTCATCTGTTTTCTTGCGTTAAAAAGTTTAAAATCCGTCGAATATACTAAAAATATACTAGCTTGATACTCCCGCTATTTCGAACCGCCACATATCCGGCCGCGGGCCGGTCTTCGGGGAGCGTTGCCGCGATTTCGGGGGGCAAGGTACGCTCGTAATATCGTTGCATCGTACGCCTATCCACCCAGAATAGCTGCGGTGCAGTCTCGCCCACCGCCGTAAAACCCAGCTTATGGTAACTACTGCCATCCGACCAATCTTTATCGGCATACGTCATGATGTCGCCGGGATTAAAATCGCGCTGGAACCCATCGAGCAACTTGCTGAAACCACCCACCACGCGTAGCCCCTGTTTATGGCAAAAACGGAGCAGCTCATACGAACGGTAATCCGCCGGCTTATCAATCATGCGCCGGCCACCGCTGAACACCGCCACGGCTACCAACTCGCCATCGTGGTAAAGGCCGTACCGGTATTTGCCCGGCAATGCCACCTGCAAGTGATGTTCCTCCAGGAAAGACAGCGCCACGCGTTTCTCTAGCCGTGCCATCACGGTATTCCGCGCGTGCACGCGCTTCGCCTGTCCCATCAGTGCGGCAATGCGGTTGAGCAACAGTTGCGGCTTTGTCGCCCAAAGGTCTTCATCGATGTGGATACACTTGCCGCCACCGGGCATCGGAATGCGCCGTTCAGCCCCACATGCGTAGTAAACGATATGGAGCTTCTCGTCTTCCGGATACAGCAAGCCCACCCTTTCCGACAGTACTGCCACATAAAACGGCAACGTTAGCCGATCGGCTAACGCAGAGCGAAATGTATAGAAAGGGCCGTTCAAAGCAAACATCAGACACCGGTAAACGAATTACAAAATTCATAAAAAATACGAGAGGCACCTATTTTTTGCGCAAATTACCGATATTCGTCTACTATGAAGAGAATGATTATGCTGCTGTGCATGTTTGTGGCTTGCATGTACGTCGATGCGGCGCTATACGCACAGCCCACAACCTACGCACCGATAAACCAAACCGTTTTGTTAAACAACCAAGTCAATGTTATCCCTCTCCGCAACCTCGCCAAGCGGCATATGGCGCTCATCACCCGTCTCGATGAAACCATGTCAGTCGCCTTCGGTGACCAATTAAGCCGCTATGCACCCCTAGACCGCTTTGTGATACCAACGCAACCGGAGAGCTATTTACCGCTCGATGAGGACATCAAGTTCTACAATACCATCATTGCGGCGTTGACCACGGAAGACCTTTCCGATCAACGGCTCTTGCAGTTTATCGCTACGCAAGCCGTAGGCAAACAAGTCATACTCGCCGTATTTGGTGACGGCACAAACCTTAAAGCACTGGACTTCCGCTATTATCCCATTTTGTGGACCCCGGCAAAAACGGAAGCCTCCGCTGTGGATGCTGCCATGTCGGTGTTCGGCGGCCTTGCATGTACGGCCAAGCTACCGAAATCATTCTCGCCCCGGTATACGGTAGGCGCAGGCTATACCACTGCAAAGACCCGGTTGGGGTATGCGGATGCCTCCACGCTCGGCATCGACCAGGCACAGCTGGAAACCGATATCGACGACATTATGGAAGAGGCTATCCGCGAACGGGCCATCCCGGGCGGGGTGGTCATGGCGGTAAAAAGCGGAAAGGTAATCTTTGAGAAATCATATGGATACCACACCTATGAAAAGGAGGAGCCCACCAAGGTTTCTGATATCTTCGATATGGCTTCCGTGACGAAGATTACGGCGACCACGCCTACCATCATGCGCCTCACCGAGCGGGGTATCGTGAACCTCGACAGCACCATGGGCCATTACCTGCTACAGGCGCAGGGCACCAACAAAAACGGCACCGTGCTGCGCGACGTGATGCTCCATGAGGCGGGATTCATTCCCTTCATCCCGTTTTACGCCGATCTCGAACCGGACGATCTCAGCTCCGACTCGTCGGCTGCGTATTCCGTGAAAGTTGCCGATGGCTGCTTTATCCGCACAGGGTTTTACGATGATGTCATGTGGCCCACCATGCTCCATTCGAAAATCAACCCCACGGGAAACTATGTATATAGTGACATCAGCATGTATGTGATGAAGGAAGTGGCCGAGCACCAAACGGGCATGCCTATCCAAGATTATATCCAGCAGGAGTTTTACCGCCCATTGGGTATGCAAACAGCCGGTTACCTCCCTCGACAACGCTTCCCGAAGCAGCGTATCGTGCCGACCGAAAACGATACAACTTTCCGAAAAACGCTACTACAAGGATATGTGCACGATGAGGGTGCGGCCATGGCCGGCGGCGTTGCGGGCCATGCCGGCCTCTTCGCCACAGCAAACGACATGGCCATCTATGGACAGCTGCTCCTCAACCGCGGCGAATACGGGGGCGATCGGTACTTCAAGCCGGAAACGGTGGACCTATTTTCGTCCAAGCAATCGAAAACCAGCCGGCGGGGCCTAGGGTTCGACCGGGCCAACCCCGATACCAGCAAAGCTTATCCTTCCAAACTGGCCTCATCCGCTACCTTTGGCCACACCGGTTATACCGGCACCTGCATATGGATTGACCCCGAAGAACAACTGATTTATATCTTCCTGTCCAATCGGGTTCATCCGGTGAGGAGCACCAAACTGTATGAGTTGAACGTACGTAGCCGGATACAAGACACCCTCTACGAAGCCATCCGCAAGAAATAGATCCGCTATGCAAAAAACCATGCTATTCGTCGCTGCCATCCTTTTCACGGGCGAGCTATTCGCGCAGGATGCCCAACGTATCCACAACGATGCCCTCGTTATCGACACACACAACGACGTGCTCTACCAGTCGGTAATGCGGGACAAAGACATTGGCAAACGGATAACCTCGGGCCATACCGACCTCCCCCGGATTAAAGAAGGGGGTATCGATGTGCAGGTTTTTGCCGTATGGTGCGGCGAAAAGTATGGCAAAGGCACTGCATTTGCTTACGCCAATAAGCAGATCGATGGACTAATGGAAGTCATCCGTAAGTATCCGGGTGAAATCGCCCTGGCGACCACGCCTTCCGACATACGGACCATCACCGACCAAGGGAAAATCGCGGCGGTGATCGGTGTGGAAGGCGGGCACATGATCGAGGGCCGTATGGATTACCTCGATAGTCTCTTTGCCCGCGGTGCACGGTACCTCACCCTGACCTGGAACAACAGCACCGAATGGGCGACCTCGGCCACGGATGAAAGCCGTAACCCCAAAAAATTGAAGCATAAGGGGCTGACCGATTTCGGACGCCAGGTCATCCATAGGATGAACGAACTGGGCATGATGGTTGACCTCTCGCACGTGGGCCGGCAAACCTTCTTCGATGCAATGGAAGCGACCACCAAACCCGTAATCGTATCGCACAGTAACGCTTACGCGCTGATGGCGCACCCGCGCAACCTTCAGGATGACCAGATCAAAGCGGTTGCCGAAAACGGGGGGGTCATCTGCCTCAACTTCTATTCGGGATTCCTGGACCCCATGCATTACACGAAAATCAATCGCCTGTATGAAAAGTACGTTGCCGCCAACGACAGCGTGAAACGTTCGAACGACGCCAAATTCAGCCGCCTACCCCCCGCAGCGAAAGAAGAACTCCGCCCACCCCTGTCGTTGTTGCTCGACCATATCGATTATATGGTAAAAACCGCAGGGATAGACCATGTCGGCATTGGTAGCGACTTCGATGGGATATCATCCACACCGGTAGGACTCAACGACTGCAGCGACTTCCCCAACCTCACCGCGGGTCTCCGGCAACGGGGATATACCGAAACCGATATCCGAAAAATCCTCGGTGAAAATGTGCTCCGCGTAATGGCAGCCCAAACGAATTGACCATGGCGAAAACGAAAACATCCTTCTTCTGCCAAAACTGCGGCTATGAATCGGCCAAATGGCTCGGCAAATGCCCCTCTTGCAACGAGTGGAACACCTTCGTGGAGGAAGTGGTAGCGCGGGCCAACGCACGCACACCCGATTGGCGAACGGCCTCAAACCTGAAAAAGCCCGCACGCAAAGCGGCCGTGATACATGAAATCGAACCCGTGGCCGAAAGCCGAACGGTAACACCCGACCGCGAGTTGAACCGGGTACTGGGTGGTGGCATCGTGCGCGGATCGCTCGTGCTTATCGGTGGCGAACCGGGCATCGGAAAATCCACCCTGATGCTGCAACTCGCCCTCACCATGAAGGCAAAGACCCTATATGTCTCGGGGGAGGAAAGCGAGCAGCAGCTCAAAATGCGGGCGGAGCGGCTTTCCCAAGCCTCACAGGCCAACTGCTACATCCTCACCGAAACCGCGACAACGAATATATTTGCACAGGTGGAATCCATTGCACCCGACCTGGTCATTATCGATTCCATCCAAACGCTGCATTCCGCGCAGGTAGACTCTGCCCCCGGCAGCGTATCGCAGGTGCGCGAATGTACGGCCGAACTGCTCCGCTTTGCCAAAGAAACCGACGTCCCCGTATTCATCGTCGGCCACATCACCAAAGATGGCAGCATCGCCGGGCCCAAGGTACTGGAGCATATGGTCGATACCGTGTTACAGTTTGAAGGCGATCGCCACCACGCGTACCGCATCTTGCGGGCGGTAAAAAACCGGTTCGGATCGGCCTCCGAACTGGGCATATACGAGATGCAGGGTTCGGGGCTGCGCGAAGTGAGCAACCCCTCGGAAATCCTGTTATCGCAACGTGAAGATGGCACCAGCGGCACCGCCATTGCCGTGCTGCTCGAAGGGCTGCGCCCCATGCTGATCGAGGTGCAGGCATTGGTGAGTAACTCGGCATACGGCACACCCCAGCGCTCCTCTACCGGATTCGATACCAAACGGATGAACATGCTGCTCGCCGTATTGGAAAAACGTTTCGGTTTCCGCCTCAGCGCCCAGGATGTCTTTCTCAACATCGCCGGTGGTCTACGGGTGGAGGACCCAGCCATTGACCTGGCGGTCATCGTGGCCATCATCTCCTCCCAGCAAGATATGGCGGTGGCCGCTACGGTGGCTTTCGCCGGCGAAGTGGGCCTCTCGGGTGAGATACGCGCCGTGAACCGTATCGAACAGCGGATCGCCGAAGCAGAAAAACTCGGTTTCGAGACCATTTTCCTATCCAAGTATAATACCAAGGGATTGGAACGCAGCGACTATCAAATCGATATCAAACCGGTTGCCCGCGTGGAAGAGGTATTCCAAGCGATATTCGGGTGATGGGATCAAATCAGCTTCTGATGGGTCTTCCACCACAGGTCAGGCATTTCGCCTGACACGGCCATTTGGTAGTCTTCATAGCGGCAAGGTACCAGGTGGTATCGCTCGTTCACAGATTTCGTGCCCGAATAGGGCACCTGCATCCACCACCGATCGGATTTCTTACTTTTCACAAAGACCAGTTCATAAGCTTCGTTATGTACGCTCGTGCGGTAGGTAATGTAAGCCGACTTGGGTACCAGCGGGGCATCGTTTTTCCGGTTGTAGAACCCATCGATAAAGTACCAGATCATCTGGGCGAGGAGCATGGCCGTCTGCCCACGGCTGTCAAGCGCCGGATTGTATTCGTAGAAACCGATCGATGTAAGCTTATCGCTCATCCCGGCGTAGCGGCAAATCTGGCATGCCTCATCGCCGTACAGCCCGTTGACCGTCGCATGGGCACTCCCAGGCGCATCCGACTGCCGGATCGCAGCCATATCAAAACTGAGCATGTCGGCCGACCGGATAACCGGTTCCACCTGATCCACTTGTCCAGCAATCAGGCCCAGTCGTACCGCGTTGAAATACAGCTTATCATACATGGCTATAGACTCCTTACTGACGAAGTAGGTCTGATAAGCAAGGTTATTTAGGTTAAAAAGGTAATCGGGTTCATGCAGGATGATATGGTTGATGTACGTCTGTGCATTTAACGGAGCACTTTCCGTTTGGTCTTGATCGATGTCAAACCGCGCATCGACGATGGAGACGTCCACACGTTGTTCGAGCTTCTCGTACGCCAGATACTGTGCATAGGTAATGTCTTGCCCGCCACCGATGATAATCGGTACGATACCCGCTTTGATGAGTTCCTCACACACGGTTTTCACGGCAGCGTAGGTATCGGTTACGGTCTCTCCGGCCCGGATGTTACCGAGGTCGGCCAGTTGCAGCTTGTATTCGCCCTGATAAAGCCCATACAGGTGGCGCCTCACCTCATCCGCCCCCGCTGCACAACCCAAGTTGTCAACGGCCATCCGGTCATCCAGCACTCCGAACAACGCCAAATCGGGCTTTTCCCCCTCCAAGTCCGGGAAATCACGATCGAACAGATGGACGGACGCCCCGATCTGCGATCGGAAGAACCCGGCGTCGGGTGTGAAATCCTGGTGGGAAACGGATGAAAAGAAAACCGATAAGGACATGATAGTTGTTTGACGTTTGGCAAATATCCATTTATTACCTTACTTTTGAAAACATTATTATCAAACTATGCTGCGACGGTGGTTTTAGTAACAGGAGGAACAGGTTTTCTTGGTTCGATACTCATCAAACGATTACTCGCTTCAGGGGTGGCCGTCCGGGCTACCAAACGGAAAACCTCGGTTGTTCCGCAAGCGCTCGTTGACCTGCCGGCACTGGAATGGGTAAATGCGGACGTCAATGATTTCTTCGCGCTAGGTGATGCGTTCATGGGTATATCGAAGGTTTATCATTGCGCCGGTATGATTTCGTACCATGCTGCCGATCGGCAACGGCTGATGACGGTGAACGTGGCCGGCACGGCCAACGTGGTCAACCTGGCTTTACAACACCGCACACGGTTACTGCACGTCAGCTCCATCGCGGCAGTCGGCCAGCCAAAGCATCACGGCGAGGCAACGGAAGATGATCTTTGGGAGTATACGCCCGGCCAACCGGGGTATGCGGTTTCCAAATACGAGGGCGAAATGGAAGTATGGCGGGGCGTTGCCGAAGGACTGGATGCCGTTATCGTCAATCCAGCCCTTATCATCGGGCCCTCGGCCCGGGCTGAAGGCAGTGACACCAGCGGATCGATCTTCGCGATGCTCCACAAAGGGCTCCATTTCTATACCGACGGATCCGTCGGCCTCATTGATGTGGAAGACACCGCCAAAGCGATGGTATTGCTCATGGACAATCCTACCATCACCGGGCAACGTTTCCTGTTGAGCAATACCAACATGGCGTACCGTGACCTCCTAGCCCGCTGTAGCAATCTTTTGGGCAGACCTGCCCCGAAATACCGCGCCACGCCATGGATGCTCAGCATGGCCTGGCGGGCAGCCGCCTTACTTTCCCTGTTTACCGGTAAGCGCCCAACGCTCACACGCGAGACCGCTAAATCGGCACGGCTGCGGCTGCGTTTTTCAAACCGAAAGGTGGTTGCTGCCACCGGCATAGCTTTCGAACCCATCGATAACACACTACACGAAATTTGTAAAACCCTGAAATAACAACATCCATTGGAGAATTATTACATCATTGATTTTGACAGTACCTTCACCCAGGTGGAGGCATTAGACGAACTGGCTCGTATCTCACTGGCCAACCACCCCGCCAAGGAGCTGGTGTATGAAGAGATCGATCGCCTCACCAACCTATCCATGAATGGCCAGCTATCGTTCCGCGAAAGCCTTGCCGCCCGCGTTAAACTATTGGAAGCTAATCGCGAACACCTCGCCAAGCTCATTTGGGTATTGAAAAAGAAAGTGTCGCGCTCCTTTTCGCGCAACAAGGAATTCTTCAAGAAGAATGCAGACAGCGTATTGATCGTTTCCGGCGGTTTCAAGGAGTTTATCTTTCCCGTGGTAATCCCTTACCACATCAAGAAAGAAAACGTATATGCCAACACGTTTACATTCGACGAATCGGGCAACATCACGGGATATGACGATGGGAACCCGCTGTCGGAAGAAGGGGGCAAAGTGAAACTCCTGAAGCAATTGCAACTGCCCGGCAAGATCTATGGTATAGGCGATGGTTATTCCGATTTCCAGTTGAAGGAGTCTGGGCTCATTGAACGTTTCTTTGCCTTTACTGAAAATATCGAGCGTAAAAGCGTATCGGAGAAAGCGGACCACGTAACGCCCAGCTTTGACGAGTTCCTCTACGTGAACGACCTCCCACGCGCCATCTCGTATCCGAAAAACCGTATCCTATGCCTCATCGTGGGCGAGGTACCGGAGATTGCCGCCCACATCCTGAAACGGGATGGCTTTTCCATCCGTACCAAGCCAACGTTTGAAGAGAAATACGTTAAAGACGTAGGGATGCTGCTGCTGGGCAAGGATATCATCCTAGCGGATGAGCAGTTGGCCAGGGCGGACAAGCTCAAGGTCATCGGCTACCTTGGCGACAGCAAGCACCGTGTAAACCGCGATATCTGCAATGAAAAGGGGATTGTTCTTTTCGACGATAAAAAAGATAAGAAACGCAATGGGGAATTCATCCCGCGCCGAATGGCCGAGTTCATCAATAAAGGCGATACGTATCTCAGCAGGAACTTCCCCAGCTTGCCGTTACCCAAAATGGATAAGGCCCACCGGCTATTGCATATCCATCGCAATGTTCCGGGCGTGATGGCGCAGATCAATAAAGTCTTTGCCGAGAACAGCATCAACATCGTTGCCCAGTTTCTGGTAACGAAAGGCGATATCGGCTATGCCGTGACCGACGTGGATACCCAGTACGGCAAGCAACTGCTCCGGCAACTCCGGCAGATAGATAATACGATTAAATTCAGGGTATTGTATTAAACCTCCATATTCGGGTAGGTGTCACACATAGGTCCATTGCCACGTCATGCGGAGAGACGTCGCTGATGGATTCCACCGCGTCGAATAAGGATAATCCGACTTTCGTAGCCGTAGGCCGACATTCGGCCAGGAACCGGTCGTAGAAGCCTTTGCCGTAGCCGATACGGTTGCCCTGTTCATCAAAAGCCAGCAACGGTAAAAATACCGCATCGATTTCGCGCGGTTGCACGGCCGTACCCCCCAGCGGTTCGGGTATCCCCCAGCGGTTGGGCACCAAGGTGGTCCAAGCATCCCACACCAGATGGCTCATCTGCCGGGTTCCCTGTTCGGTCTTGGGGAGCACGATACGGATATCGGGATGCCGTTGGCGCAACCCATCGGCAATCGCATACGTATCGGGCTCTTTGTTACCGGCAATGGGTAGGAAAAGATGTACCGTTTGCCATGGCGCCATCTCAAGCGTTTCCACACGCGCGATCAATTGGCCATTCAAGTGCTGGAATTCCTCGGTCGAAAGACCCATCCGCTTTTCACGGTATATTTTGCGTAGGGTTTGTTTCGTAGACGGGTACATTTGGCAGAGAGCCCGGAACTATTTCACACGCTCGACATAACCACCGGAACGCGTATCTATTTTCACTTTATCCCCTTGGTTGATAAAAAGCGGCACTTTGATCTCTACGCCCGTTTCCACGGTGGCATTTTTCAGTGCGTTGGTAGACGTATCTCCCTTCACTGCAGGTTCGGTATACGTCACTTCCAACTCCACGGTTGTCGGTGCCTGTGCCATAATCGGCTCCTCGCTCTCCATCGCCACCAACACCTGCATACCTTCTTTCAGAAAACGCGCCGAGTCACCAAAAAGCTGCTTCGGGATATTGAATTGCTCAAACGAGGTATTATCCATCACCACAAACGTATCGCCATCCTCATACAGGTATTGGTAATCACTGGTTTCCACGCGGGCAATTTCCACCTCCTCGTCGGTACGGAAACGATATTCGACGAGTTTTCCGGTTTTAACATTCCGCATCTTGGCTTGGTAGAATGCCCGCAAGTTGCCGGGAGTCCGATGGATATATTCCTCCACGGATACCAATTCACCGTTGAAGCGCAAGATATTCCCACTTTTTACATCTGAAGCTTTGGCCATAATCTATTGTATAATATGGTGCAAAGATAAAAAAAGTTTACACTTCCATCAGGAACTCGGTTAGGTTCTTATCGGGTGTCAGGTTCAGCTTCTTCCGAAGCCGATACCGCCTAATCTCCACACCACGGGTAGTAATATTCAGCAGCGACGCAATCTCTTTACTACTCATGTTCATGCGCAGGTATGCGCAGAGTTTCATGTCGTTGGGCACCAGCTCCGGATAGTCTGCTTTGAGTTTTTTGAAGAAGTTTTCATGCGCCTCATTAAAGCTCTTTTCAAAAACATGCCAGTCGCGCTCGTCACTCCGGGCATCCTCAATGATCTTATTGATCTTGCGGAGCTGTTCGTTTGATAATTTCCGCCCCTCACTATCGTGCAGTTGCAGCAGCTCGTCGTGCACATTATTCAATAGCTCATTTTTGTAAACGATGCTCATCGTGGTATTGGCCAGCTCACGGTTCTTGCTGGCCAGCTCCCGTTCCAATTGTTCATTTTTCAGTTTTACAACGCGTTGTTCGTTCTCCTCGGTCTCCTTGGCGAGCATATCGCGCTGTTTCTTTGCCATATTGGCCTGTATCAGCTCCCGATGTTTCCGTATTTTACGTCGGTACCAACCTCGGCCAGCGATGAGAACAATTGCCAAAATCAACCCATACAACACCCATGCGCTCCAAGAGAGCCACCATGGGGGGCTGATTGTAAACCGTAGCTCGGCGATATCCGACACCGTGCCATCGGCGGTCCTCGCACGCACTTTAAACCGATAGGCCCCCTGTTTCAGGTTAGTAAACTCCTTCTGGGCGGCCTCGCTCCATTCCGACCAGGTACGGGAATACCCTTCGAGGTAAAATTGGTACTGCAACGGTATGGCGCTATACCAGGGTAGCGCGTAACTGATGCGAAGGTTGTTATGGCGGTAGGGGATTTCGGGATGGGTACCAATGGTATACCACCTGTCCGAAAGGCTGTCGGTAATGTTACTCATCGCCCGGATAAGGGGAGAAGGAAGTTCCTTTTCCGGGGTCGCTACCGTATCGGAGGCTTGGTAAATGGCAAAACCATCGTCTAAGCTAATGAGGTACAGATCGTCGCGCACGCGGTTGATACTTTCATAAAACTTCATCATCCGCCCGTTGAGGGTGGCAAACCTCGTGGAATCGACCCGGACCTCCCCTTTCGGGCCGAAATGGACCAACGCAATGCGCGCGCGGTTGATAAACCAATAGCGATTGCTGTCGGCATGGATGATCCGATTGGAAAAAGCAAATGATCCGAGCTGGCCATTCAACTGGTGGTATGGATAAAACTTATCCGTAATTTCATCATGCCGGAAAAACCCGCTGTCGGTAGCGAACACGGGGTTCCCCGCCAGCTCCAATACATTCACAAACGTACTCGGAGGCAGTCCACTGGTGGTATCGTACGTCTGTACGTCGTTGACCTTCGTCAACTCCGTATCTAGTTTGAGGTAGCGCAATCCTTTATAGCCACTGGCCCACACGCCTGTGGCCGACTCGGGCACGATAAAACGGGTGGGATCATTGTATCCAGCTACGCGGTTTGAAAACCGCCATCCCTGTGCCGTCCGCTCGAAAATGGCCAGCCCCGTATAGGTTCCTTGCAACAGGGTATTCGGGCTGCTGGCGGCCGGTATAAGCGTCCATCCGCCGGTAATCGGCGATAGTTTCACGAGCTTATCGCCCGACACGATGAAGGTACCGTCGTTGTGGCCGCACAATAGCTCACCATCCGCTACGGTGAGGTCCCACACCTGCCCCTGCGAACCGGCTACCAAGGAAAATGAAAAGGGGTGATACCCTTTACTTTCCACCCAGCGACTGTAAAATAAGCCCTGGTTGGTGCCGAGGTAGATGTTACCCTCGAAAATGCGCGCTGCATACACCGTGCCAATGCTGCCGGTATTATCTGCATAATAATACAACGGCGCATTAATCTCAATGCGGTCTATTCCGTTATCGAGCCCCACCCAAATGTTGCGCTGATGGTCTAAGTGCATACCCAGCACCGTATTGTTTTGCAGGCCATTACCCTTGTGGAGGTGTTGCACGACATGACCGGTTCCGTCCATCACCACCACACCTTGGAGGATAGTACCAAAGGCATAATACTTATCCAGCACCTTCAGGCCGTTATTGAGTTGCGCCGCCCGGAGCATGCCGTCGGCGGCGTTGTCCCACTTGCGGATGGTCGCGGTATTATCCATGATATACAACCCCGATTTAGCGGTACCGATTAGGATATCGTCCGTTCCGAACGGCAGCATGGTGAGGATATTGGCTCCTTGCAGTATATCCTTATCTTTGATTGGCACCAAACTATCGCCGGTCAGCTCGTGTAGGCCCGACGGGATCAACTCGATGAAGATACGGTTGCGCACCTGGTGCAAGAAAAGAAAAGGCTGGCCACCACCCCGCACCTGATGCAGATGGTTATCTTCATAAATATAGATGGTAGAAAACGTTTGGAAGAGTACGCGGTCACCATCCACAATGATTTTCCACACTTCGTCACGCGTCTGTTCGTCCTTGCCGAGTAACTGGCTGATCGATTGGTAGCGCATCTGCTCGTAACCCGCGTCCTCCCAATAACCAAATTCGCCCAAACCACCCGTGTAGATGCGGCCCGCGCTATCCACAGCCACGCTACGCACGGTACTTTTATTTGGCAGCGGATGCAGTGTCCAATATTGGCCGTCGAATACCAGTAACCCATCGGCATTGGCTACATACATGATTCCGTTGCTGCCTACTGCCACCGCCCAATTCTGGTTGCCCGCTTTGTAATCCGACTTCGTATACTGCTGCACCAAGGGCGAGCCGATACGCTGGATTTCCTGTGCTTTGCCAATGGTGGCCAACACGATACAGGCGAGTGTAAGAATAGCCGCTCTTATCGGTCTAACCATGTTTTCCGGCATCTTATTTATTGACAAACATAAGGATTTCGAAATTGACAAAAAAGCCGTCGGGAAGAAACAGCTAATCGGTGGACATTCTGTATGGGAACAAAAAAACCGCCGTCGATTCGCATCGGCGGCGGTGAACCACAAATTTATATGCCCAAACACACTAAGGCATACTGATACGGCTTTTCTCCTCACTCTGGGTCTCCCGGCGGGCGCCGTTTTTGAGTTTCCCAAAGTTGACGGTTAGGGTAAGCCGCGCAACCCTTGTTTCGTTTTTCTGATTGATGACGGCGTGCAGGCCGCCAAAACGGGTACGTACATCCTGTACCCGCGTGTCGAAGATATCACTGACCGAAAATTTCAGGTTTACCTTCTTATCGTAGAACGATTTGTTCAAGCCTGCATCGATCGACCATTGCGCACCGATACGGTACACGCTGTAGATAAGCGAAGAGCGGTAGTTCGCCGATGCTTCCGCCGTAAACGTTGGCCAAATCGTAAACGTATGGTTACTACGCAACTGCCATGCAAATTGCCCTTGATGGAGGTATTCGCCGTTCAGGGGTCCATCGAAAGCCATGTAAAAGGCATTCAGGTTATTGTTGGTATCCCACCATTTCGCCACTTTCACCGGCGCATTCACGTTGGCATACCAGATATCCTGTTTGGCCAGGTTATCCCGCGATACCCACGTCTGCTTGGTTTCGTCATTTTGGTTCATCGACTCGGCAATCACGTCGTTCGTGCGGCTATAACCCGCACTCAAGTTATAGCGTTGCAACAAGGTGTACGATAGGTCGAATGCGTGGGTATATTCAGGCCGCAAGTATGGGTTACCCTTCTCGAACGTATATTGGTCGAGGAAATATTCAAACGGGTTCAGGTTTCCGTAATTCGGCCTGTTGATGCGCTTGCTGTACGAAAGTCCCATCTGGTGGTTGTCGGACAGGTTATAGTTCACGAATACACTGGGGAAGACGTCGATATAGTCGCGCTTGATGCGGTTGGCCAGCGTGATGGAGTTACCGTCAGAAACGGTGTATTCACTGCGGAGCCCTGCCTGGAACCCCCATTTGCCCAATTGGGTATGGTAATTGACGTAGGCCGCGGCTACCTGTTCTTCATATACGAAGTGATTGGTGCGGTTCTCGGCGTTCTGCCATACGCCGCCCACTTGGTTCTCAAAACGCATATCGTTGTCGGATGCCACATTGCTGTACTTCACCCCCGCTTCCAGCTTACTATCTTTATTGAACGGATGCGTATAATCGACCTTGGCCACGCGGATGTCGATGATGGTGGGCATGTCGCTGCGCGACAGCAAAGGCTCGTTTTTCATGTCGCCCGAAGGCAAGAAGAGCGTATTGTTGTAGTTGGCTTTGTTATGATTCGAAAAGCGGGAGATGTCGACATCGGCCACCAATTTACGGCCGTTGGTGTCTATGGTAAACTGGTTGTTCACGTTCACTGCCAAACTCGTATAGCTGCCATCAAACATCGATGAAGTGGTGAGTGTCGAATCGGGCGAGAGGATGGTTTGCCCGATGAGCGTACGACTCGAATTATCGTTGTCGTTACCGCTGGCATAGCCATTGAACGACACACCGATTACGTTGCGGTCGGATGTTTGGTAGTCCACGCCCGCGCGATATGAGTGGCTCGAATTATGCCGTAAAAAATCGGTGTATTGTTGGAAATCGGTATTGGCTCCGCCGGGCAATGAAATCGACCGAAAAATATCGAACTCGTTGCCCCCACGGTTGTTCATGTAACTATAGGTACCATATACATTCACCGGACCTTGCTTATGGTTCAGGTTGAGCGACGTGTTTGCCTTGTGGCCGACCCCATAACCGGCACCCAATGTCAACGAACCGTTGGTGCCCGCCAGACGGTTTTTCTTGAGCACGATGTTGATCATGCCCGCCGTGCCTGATGCATCGTACTTGGAAGACGGGTTGGTAATCAACTCGATGGATTTGATGGTGTTGCCATCCGTGTTCCGAAGGAAATTGGCCAATTGTTCCGCCGAAAGATGGGTTTGCCGGCCATCGATCATCACCGTGACACCCTGCTTGCCCATGAGGCTGATGTTGTCGTCCTTGTCTACCGTTACACCGGGCGAGCGCTCGAGGATATCCATAGCAGTATTGCCCGCGGCCAAGGTGGAGTTCTCCACGTTCACGACCAGCATATCGGCACGCCGTTCCACCAAGGGCCGCTGTGGTGCGGCCACAGTGACCTCCTCCAGCACCCGGTTGCCGCTACGCAGCACCAATGTGCCGACAGCTGTGCTTTGTGCGGACGAGGCAACGTTTGCCGGTTCACTGATCCCATCGTCATACCCTACAAGCACGGCCTTGACGCGGTAGGTGCCCGGCGCAATGCCCATGAACGCAAATCCCCCCTGCTTGTCCGGAAATACGGTACGGACGACCGCCGAGTCTTTCGCGTTCAAGAGATGCACCGTGGCCAAATCGAGGGGCCGGGCCTGTTCATCAACCACTTTTCCCGTAAGGTTCGCCTGCTGCGCATAGGCACGGGCACTGCAGCAAACGGCCAGTATGGTTATCCATATATAAAATTGGTTCATTTTGTTTTCGTCTTTGCATAACAGCCCCTTGTCAAAAAGCACATGCCTTCTCGACTAACGGTAAATATGCGTGTTGTGTATTGTTTATTTCAACTTATCGACGGCCCGCGGCGATATACGTTTTTTGTTTGTGAATCCGAGTACTGATGGTAAGACGCCTGGATGGATGGAAAAGTTGCATCGATATTGAAATTATTTTAAAATGGCTACGCTATCCACACGTACCGTATCGACAATCACAGGCGTTTCTTTCGGCGCCGGCGGTTCAACGGCACATTTCAAGCCCGAAACGGTCATCACCCACTCGGTTTTCTCAGGCCGATCCGGATATCCATAGTTTTCGGCACATTGGTTAAACGGCAGGTCATAAATATGACGTTGCAGATCGCTATCGATAATCAGCCTGGCACCTACCGGCATATTCAACTTCAGGTAGAGCCGCTGGTCGCGCATCAGGTCGTCATTGGCGATACGGAAGTGGCTGCCGAACACCAGGGTATCGCCCTGTTGCCGGAAGTCGTAATCGATCTTTCCCGCGCGCTCAGCTGCCCGTTCGTAGGTAGCACCATGCGCCGAATATTCATAGGTGAGCGACGGTGCCTGGAGGGAATCCACCCTTACGATGCGCATATACATGCGGCTTTGCCCTTCGAGGATATTCCGGTTGCGGATGACGGCCCGTTGACGGATACTCGATATCCGGTCCAACGAATCATCCTGGAGCCGGATCACCGTCATATCATTTCTCGTGAGCCGATAAATGGGATGCTGCTCCAGCGGCCGCTCTTCCACCACGGTGCTTTCCTCACGGAAATCGTTGATCGTACGTGTACCGTATACCGTGGTGAAGCCCACGGCTATCAACCACACAATCAATAGGGCAAATCCGGTGTATTGCCCCATTGCGCTGCGGTTAAACAAAATCCGGATAATGAGCGCTACCAACGCGATGAAAGGGATAACGGCTACGACCAAAGCACTGACCAGCATCGGTGTACGGAAATCCGGATCGATGACATTGAGTGGGAACATGGCCATATCGGCGTCCGCACCGAAGAAACCGAAGCTAGCGACGATGGCAACTACCAATACAATCAATCCGCCGCACAGTCCCATAATCACGAGTACACCGAGAATCTTCACGAACACCACGAATGCGCGTACAAAGAAATTTCCAGCCGAGTTGAGTCCGCGCTTAATACCCGCCTCGGCTCCGGTAAAATTTGAACGGAGGCCCTCCATCTCCTCCTGAAAACTGCGTTTGAAATTCTGCAGGTTTGGCGCCTCGCCGCGCATGGCCATCCGATCGGCCCGTGTACGGGCCAGCGGCATCACGATCCACAGGATGATGTAGAGCAAAAGCCCCGTGCCGCCAAAGATGAACAGCAGCACCAAAATCAGCCGCACCCACCGTGCTTCGATGCCGAAGTAATGCCCCAACCCGCTACAAACACCTCCAAACACCTTGTCGTCCGGGTCGCGCATCAGTTTACGCTCTCCGCTGTTTGGCACGAAATCGTATGTTTCGTCCGCCGAATAACCTTCTTCCTGCCCTTCGGTCTCAAAGTCGCTCACACGCCCCATCTGGGCGATCACGTCATTGACATCCTGCATGGTGATAACTTCCTTTTTGCCTTGCACAATGCGATCGTTAAACATCTCCGCAATGCGGTTTTCGATGTCGCCCACGATCTCATGGCTATCCGCGGTATTCCCGAAGTGCTTTTTCACTTCAATCATATAGGAACGCAACACGTCATAGGCATCCTCTTCGATGTGGAAAACGATACCGTTTATGTTAATGATGATGGTCCTGTTCATTTTCTTGTGGTTTTTATTGTCTGATATCTATTGTCTGATGTCTATTGTCTGATGTCTATTGTCTGCCCGCATCGTCGTCTGCCGTTCGTTCAACACGCCCCGCCGTAGACGTCTGCACGGCAAATAGCAGTTCCTCCCAAGTGGTATCCAATTTATTGAGCACCTCGGTTCCTGCCGCCGTAATTTCGTAGTATTTGCGCGGCGGGCCCGACGTGGATTCTTTCCAAACGTAGCTGAGAAGCCCATTGTTTTTCAACCGGGTGAGCAAAGGATATAAGGTACCCTCTACCACCAGCAGCTGGGCTTTCTTGAGCTCGCCGATGATGTCTGAGGCATATATCTCGCCCCGCGAGATAATCGAAAGGATACAGTATTCAAGTATCCCCTTCCTCATTTGGGTTTGCGTGTTATCTACTATCATATTGCAAAGATATATGTTTTAGTTTGTACTATGCAATACATAGTAGTATATAAATTCACAACTAGCTGATAATAAGATAAAAATATTTCAACTCATCATTATCACGGCAACAAACACTTCGTTTTAAACCAAAAAAACCCATCGCAAATTGGTGAGGGATCCAATCTGCGATGGGTTTCACTTCCGGTATTAGCCGGCGTTATCAGTAACCCGGGTTCTGTGTCAGGTTCGGGTTTACCGCAATTTGCTGGCTCGGTATGGGGTATACCAGCGTGTGCGGTCCTGCATCAGTGGGTTTCTCCTGCCAGGGTTCCAGAAATTTACCGAACCGGATGAGGTCCTGCCTTCTCCAACCCTCCCAGTACAACTCACGCCCCCGCTCATCGAGCAGGTTATCGAGCGTGAGCGTAGCAAGCGGTTCTACGCTCCTATTTTCACGGATACTGTTTACCAGCGCACGTGCGTCCGCTTCCGAACCGTTACCACCGCGCAGGATGGCTTCGGCTTGCATCAGCAACACATCGGCATACCGGAACACCACCCAATCGTTGTTCCGTTGCCCCGAGGGCACGCCATAATCGAATGCATATTTCATCACGCGTATACCCGCTGTTTCCAGCGTGTTTCCGGATGTTCTGAGCGTTACTTCCGGTGTAAAGACCAATGGTTGCGACGACGGATTCCTAGCCATCAAGGGCTCGTCGGTTTCCAGGTTATACTGTTGGCCCACGAAAAAACCGACGTTGCGACGATTACCGGGGTTATCCATGGTATCTGCTGGGTAATCGTAGGCAATACCCAACCGCTCATCCCCTTCGTCAAACAGGTCGTAGAAATCGGACAACGTGCACCAGCCGTTCCAGCCGCCCGGTGTCATGTTGTAGTGGGCAATGGTATTCCACGTCCGGTCCACGCTTCCGCCCCGTACGCCGAATTCGTTGTAGAGGGTGAAAATGTTCTCCGTGGAAACCACGTCGTTGTTTGGTGCGAAATTATCGAAGTATTTTCCCGGTGCCGATATGGAATATTCACCGCTGGCCGTGACGGCGTTGGCCAAAGTAATCACCTGGTTCATGTCGGCTGCATCAAACGTCGGGTTTTCGCGGTTCAGAAACGTGCCTTTATTGAGGTACAGTTTCATCAGCAACGTCCGCGCCGCATTCTTATTGGCCACGTATGCCTCGCCGCCACTGGGCAGGTCGTTCATGATGGCATTCAGTTCATTGGCAATGAAATCAATGGCCTCCTGGGTCTGCATGGTTGTCGGATTTTTCCGGTAATCTTCCAAATCATCCCGATAAGGCACTACTCCCCACAGATTCAATACGTCATACATGCTCAAGGCACGGATAAATCGTGCTTCAGCCGCCTGTTGTGGGGTCGGCTCGTTGCGGAGCACGTTGGACGCCTGAAATTGTGCGGCTAGTAAGTTATTGAAGGTGCCGTTCATATACGAGTTGTCTGCATTCCATGTATGCAGGTGTATGGCGCGGTGCACGCCGTTGTCATCCCAGTCGCCACCTCGGGTAGGCGCCATGGCCGCATCGGTAGAGATTTCTTCAAGCACCCACCGTTGCTCTTGCTGATAGGGCGTATTCAGTGCGGAGTATGCGCCAATTAACAAATCAGCGGTACTCACATTGGTTACCCCCTGCTCCAATTCACTCCGCAGTTGTTCATCCAAATCCGTACAGGAGATCAACAATCCCGATATGAGCAAAAACGTCGTTCGATATAATAAGCGATATGTTTTCATGATTCCAGCATATTGTTATAGTGAAAAATTAAGACCTAGTAGGAACGTCCTTGCGGGTGGATACGGCAGGTATTCAATACCGAGTGATGGTATCCCGTTCGTTGTACCGTCAGTGTTTACCTCCGGGTCAAACCCGTTGTATCCGGTAAAGACAAACAGGTTCTGGCCAGTGAGTGAAACATTTACATTGCGTATTCCACCAAGGTTGCCTATGTTGTAGCTCAGGCTCACATTAGATAGTTTCAAGAAATCGCCTTTCTCCAAATACCGTGTCGACGGTGCAGCGGAGTTGGACGTAGACTCACCGAGTTGCATATCAAAGAACGACTTGCCTATGTTCCGGTTCGAAAGGTTATTCACCCCCAATACGGTCGCCATCGTATTGTTGAATAAATAGTGGCCTAACGCCCCATGCATGTTTAAGGTGGCGGTAAACCGTTGATAGCTTATATCTGTCGATATACCTAATAAGGTGGTAGGGTTAGGGCTGCCCACATAAAATTTATTCTGCGCTGGATCAATCTCCGTGCTTACTTCACCATTGCGTCCACGATACTTGCTAGTACCGGTTGTGGGATCTATACCTTCAAACCGCGCTAAATACCAAACGTTAAGCGGCTGGCCACTTACCATCCGTTGCCCCAGTACACCGGAGAAACCCTGTCCGCGTAGTGCGGCGGTCTCGTAAAACCCAACCAATCCATTCACGTCGTTTTTGAGAAAGGTGGCATTGGCCGCAATATTCCAGTTCCAACGATCGTTCTGCACCACGTTGCCGGTTAAGGCGACCTCCACCCCTTCATTCACAATCTCGCCATCGAGGTTCACCCATATCCGGCCACTGGGGGCGGGTTGGGCAAGTGTTTGCTCAAATAACGCGTCGGTCGTCGTTTTCTTAAAGTAATCGATCGATCCGGAAAGCCGTTGGTTAAACAGGCCGAAATCAATGCCAGCATTAATGGTTTCGGAACTTTCCCATCGCAGGTCCGGGTTACCAAAGTTGGACTGACTTATGCTTTGGGCGCCAAACACGAAACGGTCCTTCGACGCGCCCGACGGGAATTCTTGATTGCCGGTCTGCCCCCAACCCAAACGGAGTTTCAGGTTGCTAAAAAGCTCATTATCCTGCATAAACGCCTCGTTGGATACATTCCAGGCAAATGCCAGTGACGGGAAGTTCGCATACTTGTTGTTCTCGCCAAACTTGGTCGACCCATCGCGGCGGATGGTTCCCGTAAATAGGTATCGATCGTCGTAATTAAAGGCCGCCCGAGCAAAAAACGACTGTAATTCGTTGGAGGGATTCCGGTAAGAATTAATCGACCGGTTACTTGCAATGGTATAATTGAGGTAGTCGTAATAATCCAGATCGCCCAATTCAGAAAAGCCACTTCCGCTTTCCGAATTCCATCGTGTGTCGAAATTCAGGTATTCGTAACCCACTACCGCGTTCAGGTTAAGCAAAGTGGTAATGTCTTTGTTAAGCGATAACGTATGCGTCAACTGGTGGTTGGTCTCGAAATCATTGCCAATGAACGCGCTGCCATTATTCACGTTGCTCGGATTAATCATGCCGGCTATAAACCTACCGGTGCGCCTACCTGTTTGCCTCGTATAGCTATACAATAGCTTGTATTCCAGTTCGTCGGTTATTTTATAGGAGGGTGCGAAGCTCGCTAAGATGGTATTTACGGCCACAATATCTTTGAATGCTTCGAGCGACGTCAACGGGTTGATGAGTGAGGGTGATTGATAAGTCAACTCGCCGTCGCTATCCCGCAACGGCAGGGTCGGGTTCCATTGTAGGGCCTGAGAAATGATATTCCCTTCAAAGCCGACACCATAATTAATCGGTGCGACGTTCTCGTTGCTCTGTGTAGCCAACAGGTTCATATCCAACCCCAGTTTCTTGCTTTCCAGGAAGCGGAAACTGCTGCTCAGATTAGCCGTATATTTCCGCATCCGGGAAGTTTCAATGATGCCATTCTGATCGAAATAACCGGCAGAAATCCGATAGCGACCATCCGTGTTGCCGCCGGATACGTCCACGTTATAATTCTGTGTCATGGCCGTACGGGTAATCGCATCAAATCCATAAACGTCACCGCCATGATCGGCCTGCGTATCATCGGGCGTATAAAATTGCACGGCCTGCCGGAACTCGTTGGCCGTGAGCACCTCCGGTTTCTTCAGCAACGTGGAAAACCCCGTAGATGCCATTACGTTCAAGGAAGGTGCCCCGGTTTGGCCACGTTTCGTGGTGATGAGTACCACACCGTTCGCACCACGCGAGCCGTATATGGCGGTAGCGGAGGCATCCTTCAGAATATCCATGCTGGCGATATCGTTCGGGTTAAGGTAGCTGAGCGGATTACCGCCATCGGACCCGTAACCGCCGCCAGCACCGGGGCGTGCCGACGTACCCGATAGCGGGACACCGTCTACCACGAAAAGCGGGTTGTTTCCGGCGCGAATGGACGAGTTCCCCCGAATCCGAACAGTGGTGGCGCCCCCCGGCTGGCCGGTATTATTAATAACCATTACCCCCGCCGTACGGCCCTGTATCAGCTGGTCGGGCGCCACGACGACACCCTTATTGAAATCTTTGGCCTGCACGGAGGCCACCGAACCGGTAAGGTCACTTTTGCGGGCGGTACCGTATCCGATGACCACCACCTCATCCAAGCTTTCTCCACTTGATGTGAGGTTAAAATCGGCCACTTGTACCGACCCCGATACAGTAACAGTGCGTTCGGCTTGTTCATAGCCGATGTAAGATACCGTGAGGGTGTAACTGCCATCCGGAACATCCGTAAAGGAATAATTGCCTTGCTCATTCGTTCCGGCCTGTCGGTTTAGTTCCGCGATGTGTACCGACGCGCCCACCAGTGGCTGCTGGTTTTCGTCCGATACTTTTCCTTGTATGCCCCCTGTTTGGGCATACCCTGGCATGGCCCATAGCAATGCCGATAACGCGCAAACGTAACCGCCCACGCGCCGAAAAAAGAATACAACTGTTTTCATACTAGTGTATAAGTTTGTAATTAATTGGTGTTGATCACGGGTTCGTCGCGATCAAAATCAAAAGCTTAGCGCCGACGGTGTGTCGTCAAACACTGCTTCCACAACAACGAAGATAGGAAATTGTTTTTTAACAACGTGTTTTTTTAGGACTGTTTCAGCAACCACTTCCTATAGCGGTGGAGGACAAACATCGCTATGCCGGCAATCATAGCATAAGTGGTCAGTAAATGCCCCTGTGGTAAGGCGAGCAGGCAAATGAGACAGAATACCACCACGAAGACATATAGGTAGCTAAAATACGGGTGTTTGATGAGGTGCTTAAACCGTTCCATGGTTCGCCTTATTTCGTTACAGGTTCAATACGCAGGCCTACGTCGGCAATCTCGCGCAACGGATTTTCGCGCATGTTTTGCTCGATGGTGAAGTGATATAACCCCGTATCGGCAAAATGAATATTTTCTTTGATGAGTTTTTGGTGGGCATACATACTGCCGGTGCTACGGCCCAGCCAACGGCCATCGGGCTCGGCAAGGTGGAGTTCAAACCGCTCGGTAGTATCTTGCATGCCCGGCCCCGACTGGTGCACCAACAAAAAGATGTTTGAATAGCGGTAGTCAGGTGTATGGCGTAGGTTCAGATAGATATCATACCGCCGGTTCGTGTCGACAATGTGCGCGGTCAGTTGGGGCTGGCTATCGTAGTACCACGTATTGTCTGCAATAGCCACATTCTTGTCTAATAGGGCCGTGTCGGTACACGATATAACAAGCATACCCAAAATAAAAACCAGTTGCCATACGGTCAGTCTGTACTGCATGGGCTATCCGTTTGCCGTTCCGCCGGACGGTTGTGGCCCCCCTGGCTTACCACGACGGTTATTGCCTCGAAACCTCCTTTTCGATTTCGGCTTTCCTTCGCCGGCAGTCGCGTCGCCCTTTCTTTCCGCTGCATCGTCTTTTTTCGTAGTAGACTGCCCCGTATTACGGGCCTTGTTCTCCGGTTTGCCCCCGGCCCGCCTTTCATCGGGCTTCCGCTTGCCTTTGCCGCTGCGGCGCTTTTTCTTGTTGCGGTCATCCAAGCGGGTCAGGCTATCCTGGCCCACCACATTTTCGTAATCATAACTTACAGGCTTTTCCTCAACGACTTCCTCCAACACCACCGCACCGATTTCCTCCGGTTTCACCCCTTCTTTATTCAGTTGGTGGATTTCCTTGACACGGTCGGTCGTCAACGGAATCCAATTTTCCTCGCCGGGATAGGTAAACCACATCAGCTTCTTGAAGATGTCCGTTTTCTGCAAGTATGCCGTTCCGCGTAGTGTTTCTATCCGTTCGATGTTGTTTGGGATATCTTTGAGGGCATCCATATAGCTGTCCAGCTCGTAGTTGAGGCAGCACTTGAGTTTACCACACTGACCGGCCAGCTTGAGCGTATTGAGCGATAGGTTCTGGTACCGGGCCGCTGAGGTAGAGACGGTTTTGAAGTCCGTAAGCCAGGTAGAGCAGCAGAGCTCACGCCCGCAAGAGCCGATACCGCCCAAGCGGCTGGCTTCCTGGCGCATCCCGATCTGGCGCATTTCGATACGGATACGGAAAGCTTCGGCCATACGCTTGATGAGTTCGCGGAAATCGACCCGCCCATCGGCCGTATAATAAAACGTTGCTTTCGACTTATCTCCCTGATAATCTACGTCGCTGATTTTCATCGACAGCCCCAAATCCAGCGCCAGGGTACGGGCGCGGTGCATGGTTTCCCATTCGAGGTCCTTTGCTGCCTGCCATTTTTTTATGTCGGCGTCCGTTACTTTGCGATATATTTTCTTGGTGACACTTTCGGGCGTTACTTTATTCTTTTTCAATTGCAAACGCACCAACTCGCCGGTCATCGACACATGGCCGATGTCATATCCCCCTGTATTGGGCTCCACGGCCACCATTTCGCCCATTTCGAGGTAAAGGTTTTCGTGGTTCACGAAAAACTCTTTCCGAGACCCCTTGAACCGGACCTCCACAATATCGAAGGGTTTATAGTTTGTTGGCATGTCCATGTCGGCCAGCCAATCGTATACATTCAACTTATTACATCCGCTCGTTCCGCAGGTGCCATGGTTCTGGCAACCTGCCGGTGTCGTACCTGAAGTACCGCACCCGCCGCCGGATGAGCAACTGCTACATCCCATAATTCTCGCTATATATAGAGTCCGCCTGCCGGCGGAACGTTTGATACTTAAAAATTAAAACTAACTGCAAAGATAAATCTAAAAACAATATTTTCGGATTCGCATTGCGTTCAATATGATAGTGGGCCTCTTCCAATAGTCGGACCGTTTCTTCCACCTGTTCCAACTGATAGCGTTGGCCAAACTTCTGCACGAAATCCAATTCGGCAGCGGGCAAGTGGATCATTTGCAGCATATCGGCCTTAAACAGTACCGCCTGCCGCATCATATTAATGGCGTAAAGTAAGAAACTTTTTTGATTTTCGCGGCCCAACTTCGACAATTCGTCCTCGCATGTCCGGATGATATCTGCACCGGCATCCATCACGCAATAGCGCAGCCACCGCACCATCAGGTCGAAATAGCCCTTATTGTCTTCACCCAGTAGGTTGATGGCCTGCTGCAGGTTTCCGTTGCTAATGAAAGCTATTTCGTTGGCCTGATATTCACTTACACCGTGCCGATCTACCAGATAACGACTTACACTGGCATTGTCTAATCGATTGATCTTCACCAACTGCGTACGGGATATGATGGTATTTAATATCTTATCAGCATTTTCGGCTACGAGGATAAACAAGGTGTTTTCTGGAGGTTCCTCGATGAGTTTCAGCAGGGCGTTGCCTTGGGTTTCCAAGTATTCGGGCAACCACATGATCAACACCTTGTATCTCGCTTCGAAGGCTTTCAGGCTTAGTTTCTTGATGATGTGGTGTGCCTCGGCAATGTTGATATTGGCCTGCTTATTTTCCGCCTCTAGTTGGTCGCGCCAATACCCCATCCCCATGTAGGGATTGTTTAGGAAAGCCTTTCGCCATACCTCAGCGAAGGTAGCAGCAGTATCTTCCTTGTGTTTCGCAAAAAAAGGATAGGAAAGGTGAAGGTCGGGGTGGATAAGCTTATTGTATTTGCGGCACGACGCGCATTCACCGCAACTATCTGTCGGCTGCCGGTTTTCGCAGTTCAGGTATTGGGCATAAGCCACCGCCAATGGCAAACTACCGCTGCCCTCCGGCCCGAGAAAGAGCTGCGCGTGGCTTACCCGGCTCTCCTTTACCGTATTGAGCAGGTGCCGTTTCACCGTTTCTTGACCGCCTATTTCCTTGAATAACATGCCTTCTTTTACTGTATTTGCTCGTCGGACCGACAGCGTCAGCTGCCGAAAGTCAGATTTTCAAAGGTACATAAAAGGAGGGGAATGTTCGTAGTTTTTGGCAGGGCTGAAGAGTTTAGGTACTACGTATTGGCACTAGGCAGGCCATTTTGGCACAGCGCTTGCCTTTTGTACCTTGAAAACAAAAGGAGAAAGTTATGAAAACAATGAAGATGATTGGAACGTTAGCGGTCGTATCCCTGCTATTTTTGGTTTCCTGCGACAAGGATACCAGTCCGGCCGACCGAGACTTGTTTGTGGGGACGTACGAAGGTACGATATCGTTCAATGGCGGTGGCGAAACCATTATCGATGAAGACGGAAAAGTAACGGTAGCAAAAGTTGGCAGTTCGTATTCCTTTATATTCGGAAGTGGCATTCCCGATATCACCGGCGTACGGTTCGAAGAAGGGGACGACAATGTATATGTCAGTATTGGTGAAGGGCTCACAGGCATTCGAATTACCGCAAGTTCACTCAATATTGGGGTTACTAATGATGAAGGTACATGGACAGCGGATTGCAGTCGATAAAAAAGGGTAGTCGATAAAAAATGGCCGGTTTGCCGGCCATTTTTCATGAAGTTCACCATTGCGGACAATCCGTCGGATAAATCGGACAATGGGGAGCGAGTTTGGCCCCAATGTTGTGCGTGCTGCACCATGAGAATTATTTTACAGTTCATTGGGGTCACCCTCCTTTTTGCCGGGTGCGGTGTCGATCGGCAAGCCAAAGCATTGCGGGCGCTCGAAAAGTGCCAGTATGCATTTGTTTCGGCCGATAGTGTATACTTAGCGGGAACCGACGTAAATAAGCTGGTGGCAAACGGGCGGGTAGATATCAGTAGGTTGCCCGGCGTGGCATTGGGCTTCCTCAACCGCGACATCCCCCTATCGGGTATTTTGAATCTGCGCATTACCAATCCCACCAACAACCTGGCGGGCATCCAACAATTCGCCTATAAAATCGCCGTAGAAGGCAGAGAGGTTTTGGAAGGCACGTCAGACTTGCCCATCGAAGTGCCGGCAGGCGAAACGGTTACCGTCCCGGTGAAATTGCAGACCAACGTTTACCCATTCCTTTCCGACCAACAGACACTCCAGAAACTGCTCGCTTTCATCCAAAGTGCACGCGATGGTACTACCGACGAAAAAGTTAACCTCACCTTCAGCATCAAACCCACGCTTGCCCTAGGCAACAAGCAGCTCAACTATCCCGGCTATATCGACATCGAGAAGCAGGTAGACGCCAGTGTATTGCTGAAAGCCGGGCTCATCCCGCGCTAGCGCCGGGTGTACTGCCCTTCGTAATACTGTTGGTAGTGGCCCGAGGTAACGTCGTTTAGCCAATCTTCGTTGGCCAGGTACCAGTCTACCGTTTTTTCCAAGCCCTCCTCAAATTGCAGGCTTGGCTGCCACCCGAGATCTCGCTTCAGCTTGCTCGCGTCGATAGCGTAGCGCAGGTCGTGTCCCGCACGGTCCTTTACAAACGTGATCAGCTTGGCCGAGTCGCCTTCAACACGCCCCAGTTTACGGTCCATGATGCTGCACAGCAGTCGGATAAGGGCGATATTCGTCCACTCGTTATGTCCGCCAATGTTGTAGGTCTGCCCAGAAGCCGCTTGATGGAAAATAACATCGATGGCCCGTGCGTGGTCTTCCACCCATAGCCAATCCCGCACATTTTCCCCTTTCCCATAAACAGGCACCGCTTTATTGTTCTTGATGTTGTTGATGGCCAGCGGGATCAACTTTTCGGGGAAATGGTGTGAGCCGTAATTGTTGGAGCAATTGGAAATAACGGTGTCCATTCCATACGTATCGTGGTAGGCACGCACGAAATGGTCGGACGATGCTTTGGATGCCGAGTAGGGCGAGTGGGGGTCGTAGCCGGTTTCTTCGGTGAACATGCCGGTCTCGCCGAGTGCTCCATATACCTCATCGGTAGATACGTGGTAAAAACGGTGTTTGTCATATGCCCCAACCCATTGCCCCCGGGCGGCATTCAGGAGATTCACGGTACCCACCACATTGGTGAGCACAAACTCATTCGGGCTGCTGATCGATCGGTCAACGTGCGATTCAGCCGCCAAATGGATCACCGCATCGGGCTGCTCCGTAGCAAACAGGTTATCGATAAATGCCGCATCGGTAATGTCACCTTTCACAAAACGGTAATTGGGTGCCGTTTCGATATCCGTAAGGTTAGCCAGGTTACCCGCATAGGTAAGCTTGTCTAAGTTAATGATTTCATACTGTGGGTAGGTGGTTACCAGCCTACGTACCACATGCGATCCGATAAACCCGGCTCCGCCGGTAACAATGATTTTTTTTGTTGGGTTATTCATACTTCATTAGGTAAGCCCAGCGCCTCCACATAGGGCTGCATGCCCGACTGGTGCGCAAAGGCCAATGCATCATTCAATTCGTCCCGAAATTCAAACTGCAGATCTTCATGCAGTTTATCATATTTCCCGAGGATATATTTCATCCGGCCGGCCTGGTACTTCAATAGCCGGTCGTTCCGCTGGTACAAGTGCTCCTCAAACAGTCGGCCAAAGTGACCGAAACTCTGCGATACAAGAAACAAGCGGCACCGTACTTCGCTCATTTTGTCTTTCGTAATGGTAGCATGCTCGTTAATCAAGCCGCTTCCATATTTCAGTTCGCCCATGAGGTTATCCGCATGGCGCGCCTGGTTCATGTTGGGGATATATCCTGCTGCCCGGTCGATAAGCTGCTGCAGTTGGCCGAGAAGCGTGGCCGCCCGTTCATCTAAATCGATTTCATCTTCCAGCAGTTGGAAATGCAGTTGCTTTACCAACATCGTGTCTTTATTAACCAACCGAACCAGCAGCTTATCCTTCTCCGCCTGGGGCAGGGCGAGGATGGCTTTCTTCAACTCCGGTTGTTGATTAAGTTTCATCTACGTGTTTTTTCCAGCTGCCAGTACCTTGTCCAGCCGCCCCTGCCTATGTCAACGGATGATCGTGCAGGTACTGTTCCCATTTCCAGGCCGACCGCATCATGTCTGCAATGCCCAGTCCAGCCTTCCAGCCCAACTCGGCCGTCGATTTGGATACGTCGCCCCATACCTGTTCCACATCGCCGGCACGGCGTGGCCCGATTTGGTAATCCAGCTTCACACCCGTCGATTCCTCGAATGCCCGGATTACCTCCAAAACGGAATTGCCGTTGCCTGTCCCGATGTTGAACACGTCATAGTTGCCGTTCGGGTTACCCCGTTCCAGCAGCTTGATCGCTGCCACATGCGCCTTGGCCAGGTCCACCACATGGATATAGTCGCGGATGGCCGACCCATCGGGGGTAGCGTAATCATCGCCGAACACCGTGATGGGGCCGCGCTTTCCGATGGCACTCTGCGTAATGAACGGCACCAGGTTCTGCGGCACACCCAACGGCAGTTCGCCGATCAGCGCCGTCTCGTGGGCACCCACCGGATTGAAGTACCGCAGCGAAACCACCTGATAGTTGCCCGCTGCAGCAGCGGTTTCCGACAGGATCTCCTCGGCAATCTGTTTGGTGTTGCCGTAGGGCGACTCGGCCTTCTTCACTGGCGCAGCCTCGGTAACCGGCAGCTCGTCGGGCTGGCCATACACCGTACAACTCGATGAAAACACGAAGTTCACCGGCTTGCCGCGATACGCGTTCAACAAGTTGATCAACGAGAAAAAGTTGTTGTGGTAATATTTCAGCGGCAGCTGCACCGACTCGCCCACAGCCTTATAGGCTGCAAAGTGGATAACGCCGGTGATGTCCGGCTGGCTGGCCACAAATGCGCGCACCGCTTCCTCATCGCAGAGGTCGAAGTTGTGGAACTCGGGCTTGGTTCCCGTAATCTTTGCAATCTGGTCAAGCACCCCTACATTGGAGTTCGACAGGTTGTCGACAATTACCGGGGTGTAGCCCGCGTTCTGCAGTTCGACCACCGTATGCGACCCGATGTAGCCCGTACCGCCCGTTACCAATATCTTGCTCATTTATTTCTTATTGTAATATGTAAAGTCCTTATGTTTTATTTCCTGATCAGGCAGGGATCTGAAGTAGTCGTAAGTGATACGGAGCCCTTCGGCGCGGCCTACTTGGGGCTCCCAGCCTAGTAACTGCCGGGCCTTGGTGATATCCGGCCGCCGTTGCTTGGGGTCGTCTACGGGCAGGTCGCGATACACCAGTTTCTGGGTGGTACCGGTAAGCTTGATGATTTCCTCGCCGAATTGCTTGATGGTGATCTCATCAGGGTTGCCGATATTGACCGGATGGGGATGGTCGCTATGCAGCAAGCGGAAAATACCTTCCACTTGATCGTCGACATAGCAGAACGACCGTGTCTGCGAGCCGTCGCCGAACACGGTAAGGTCTTCCCCGCGCAGGGCCTGGCCGATGAATGCGGGCAATACCCGCCCGTCGTTGAGCCGCATCCGCGGGCCATAGGTATTGAAAATGCGCACAATGCGTGTTTCCAGTCCGTGGAAGGTGTGATAGGCCATGGTGATGGCCTCCTGGAAGCGCTTCGCCTCGTCGTACACACCGCGTGGTCCCACCGGGTTCACATTACCCCAGTACGATTCGGGCTGGGGACTTACCGTAGGATCGCCATATACTTCCGAGGTGGAGGCCACCAGGATGCGGGCACCCTTGGCACGGGCAAGCCCCAGCAGATGGTGCGTGCCCAGCGAGCCCACCTTCAGCGTCTGTATGGGGATCTTCAGGTAATCTATCGGACTGGCCGGCGAGGCAAAGTGCAGGATATAATCCAGCTTGCCCGGCACGTGCACGAACGTAGACACGTCATGGTTGTAAAATTCGAAGTGCTCCAGCTTGAAGAGGTGCTCGATGTTGCGGAGGTCGCCCGTGATCAGGTTGTCCATGCCGATGACATGGTAATCCTCCTGGATGAAGCGGTCGCACAGGTGCGATCCCAAAAATCCCGCCGCACCGGTGATGAGTATGCGTTTTCTCGACATAATGCGCTTAGCGTAACCGACTAAGTTTCCGGCCTTAGTGTATCTGGGGCGAATATAAGGATTATCGCAAAGATGTAGGCATCCCCGTCGGTTATAACCAAAAAATTCAGGTCGGTTCGTTGCTTTTTGTCGCGTTTCAGCGACAAATGTGTCAATCGTCCTGCTCGACGAACAATTCCGCAGCGACACGGTCGGCAAATAGCTTGCCTTTTCTGGTCAGGGTGGCCACCGGTCCTTCGAGCACGATGTCTCCGCTTGACACGAATGGCGGCAAGGCCCTATGTATCGCGGTGCGGTACTGAAGGCCGAACCGCTGCTCCAACACGTCCATGTTCAGCCCCCAGATGGTTCGCAGGGCAGTCATGATATACTCATTAACCCTATCGGCGCTTGTTAACCGTTCTTTTTCGCATGGTATGCTGCCCGCTCGGATCGCACGGATATAATGGGCATTGTTACGAATGTTCCATTGGCGGGTCTCGCCATCGAACGAATGGGCCGAAGGGCCGATGCCAATATAGGGCACGCCCTTCCAATAGTTGCTATTGTGGCAGGCGTAATTTCCTGGCCGGGCAAAGTTGGATATTTCATAATGGACGAAACCGGCTGCAGCCAATGCATCCATCAACTGGTCGAATTGGGCAGCCGCTTGTTCTTCGTCCATAGGCAATTGCCGACCTTTACGGATGAATGCAGCCAGGGCTGTACGCGGTTCCACGGTCATGGCGTAAGCCGAAATATGAGGGATACCCGCTTCTACCATACGACTGATATTGGATTGCCATTTCGCATCGGACAGAAGCGGGTACCCGTAAATCAAATCAGCCGTGATGTTGGTGTAACCGGCATCTTGTACCCGTTTGATGGCCTCTTGCGCTTCAACCGCACTATGCGCCCGGTTCATCCACCGCAAGTCTGCCTCAAAAAACGACTGGATGCCGATACTGAAGCGGTTGATCGGCGTGTTGCGCAACGCGGCCACATACGCGTCATCCAAGTCATCCGGATTGGCCTCAATGGTGATTTCCGCATCGCCCTCGATCGCGAAGTGATTACCTACTGTACCGATCAGTCGGTCGATATCAGCCGCCGCCAACAACGACGGCGTCCCCCCGCCGAAATAGATGGTTTCAATCGCCTCATCCTGGCCGGCGAGGTAGTCCGATTGCAAGGCTACCTCGCGGCATAGCGCCGCTACCATGTCATCGCGGTACCTCACCGAGGTACTGAAATGGAAATCGCAATAATGACATGCCTGCTTGCAGAAAGGTACGTGGAAATAGATACCGGCCATGCCGATATTATTTCTGTTTTTCCAGATAAGCCACCAGCGAAGCCAGCTCCTCATAGCTCAATGCGTTCGCAAGGCCTTCGGGCATCATGGACATTTCCAGTTCCTGGCGGTCTTTGATGTCCGCTGTTTTGATTTCCGTGGCGACACCGGCAATGTTATTGATGGTGATTTTATCGGCCGACTCTGCCGTGACGAATCCCACGTGCATGTCTCCGTTTTTCAGCTCAATCTGTACCGTGGCGAATCCCTGCGAAATAGACGCATTCGGTTTGAGGATCGATTCGGCAATCTTTTCACGGTTCATGATGGATCCGATTTGCCCCATGAATGGCCCCTTCATTGGTCCGCTGGCATCGACGGTATGGCAAGCTACGCAGCCCTGCTTCGCGAAGAGCGCTGCCCCCGCTTCCGGGTCGCCTTTGATTTGCTGCAGTGCCAGCAGCACGTCCTCGATAGACGACTCACCCACCTGTCCCTTCTTGTTCTTGATGGCTTCGAGGTCTACTTTCGCCGCCGCTTCCCGTGCCTTCTCCAAATCGACGGTGCCGAAGCGGTCGATACCCAGCCTGTATTTGGTGTTGAGGGCGCTGAAGGATTCCCTTTCCGTCTTGTCGGCCGCTTCCCATTGCGTGATGAGGAAACCGCGAATCGCGGGTGTCGACGACCACTCTTCCGTTTTATAGTATGGGCCGTGCGTATCGGGGCGCGTACCCCACCACCAGGAGGCATCGTATGCCGGCTCGCGGTGATAGATGCGCGCGAGGGTGTTGATAATCTTTCCGCGGTAGACGGCATCTTCCGTATGGTCATACGCACCGATCAGCGCATCCACCACACGGTCGTCGTGAAAATAGCGCATGGCCCAGAGCGCCATATCGGTCTGTTCGGTGCCCAGCGCATCGATGCATTCGGCCACGGCATCCAGCGCCACCAGTGCCCTCACCGACAGGTGGGGGATAATGATTTCGGCGTTGGGGGTAGCATGCGGGCCTTCGGTGCCCAGCGCCGGTGCTTTGAAAGAGGCCGGCACCTCGGTGCTGAGCAATGGGTCTATGGCCTCCCGGATACCCAGCCGGCCCACGCCGATGGTGGCCGCGGCCCGTATGCGCGGGTTATCCGATTGGAGTGCAGTTAAGAAAGGGGCTGCCGGCACAGCGTCGGCCAACCCTTTGCGGTCGGCCAAGGCCCGCAGGGCAGACTCCTGCAAGGCGGTATCCCGGGTCGCTTCCACCAACCGGTCGACGCCGGCCTTGCCCGCCAACTGCGCATACGTGTATAATGCCGCTACCCGCTGCGGTTTGTCCAACGACCCGTCTTCGACCCGCTCCCATACCGAGGAAGCCACCCGCTCGCCCGGATCCCTGCTGAGCAGCTCGAACTGGGCAGCCTGCCGGGCTTTGGCATCGGGCGACTCCAGCAGGGCGATGAGCTGGCGTTCCGATTTCTGGGTCACGTCTGCAAATGGCTGGTATTCCCACCCATCGGGTACCACGCGAACCACATACCCGATATCCGGGCTACCCGAATACCCCGCCCCATCCCAAGCCGAGAGGTACATGATGCCCGACCCGTCGATATCCACATCGGTAATCTGCGGCAGCTGGATGAACGGTTCCTCGGATTGGGTGTATGTCGGCCCATCGGCCGTAACCGGGTGCCTGTACAGGTAGCTACGGCCCCAGTCGGCCATCAGCGGTGTATTGTTATAGGCATCGGGCCACCGGTGGTCGTTCAGGAACAGGGAGCCCGTTCCCGAGCCACCGCCTACATCCACCAGGGCCGGGATGATTTCTTCGGTATAATGCTTGAACAGCAGGGGATACCCGTATTCGCCCGACTGCAGTTGGTGGGAGAACCGGATGTTCCAGCCCCCACCATCGTTGGTGTTGTCGCGGGTAAACATGTTCATCAACGGATCGATGGCCACATCATAGATGTTGCGCATGCCGTGGGTATATACCTCCATCTCGGTGCCATCGGG